>JAQCDI010000116.1 GCA_027620595.1 Bacteroidota bacterium
TCGCCCCCCTTGCCTGCCTCCGCAACCCGGATGACAGGTCTTTCGTCAGAAAAAATCCATTTCGACACACCGCACACAATAACCTGGGCGGTGTGCCCGTTTGTCCAATGCATCCGGTAAGGCACAAGCTGCCCCAAGCGGATGTCCCCCGTCACCTCTCCCTGACCGTTTTCCATGCACCCGGCCGACGAAGTATTGGTTGCCCGCTTTGTGGAGCACGCCGACCAAGCGGCGTTCCGCACGCTGATGGATCGGCATCAGGAGCGGGTATTCAGCTACCTGCGCGGCATGGTGAAGGATCGGGAGGTGGCCAACGATCTGTTCCAGGAGACTTTCCTGCGCGTCATCAGCGCGTTGAACAACGATCGGGGGTCGTATGCACAACAGGGAAAATTCCTGGGATGGGTTCTCCGTATTGCACGTAATGCTGCACTGGATCACCTTCGCTCCCGCCGGAAATGGCGGGACATGGGAGCTTCGGAAGCAGAAGACGAAACGATCTGGTGGGAACGCCTGCCTGACGACAGCGCTTCGGCGCTGGAACAGGTGGAAGTCTCCGAACAGGTCGACGTGCTGCGGGCCTGCATCGACCAGCTCCCGCCCGAACAACGGGAAGTGGTCTTGCTGCGCCACCAATCGGACCTCACGTTCCGGGAAATCGCCGATCTGACGGACTGCTCCATCAACACGGCACTGGGTCGGATGCGCTACGCGCTGATCAACCTGCGTCGGCTGATGGAAGCATCCCGGATGGCAGACGCACCCACCGTCACGAACTGACGCATCATCGGATACACGGCTACCAGAAACCACCATGGACCACGGCAAGAAAGACATCCTGCTTCACCTGTATGGGGAAGCGTCGGAAGCTACGGAGCTTCGCTCGCTGCTCCGGGATGAGGAGCTGCGCCGCGAACACGCCGCTCTCAGCGAAGCCAAATTCAGGTTGGATCATCTCGGACGTGAACGGCCCGATCCGGCCGTCATGGACCGCATCCTCGCAGCTGCGGCTGCCGGTGAAGGACTGCCCGACGGCACGAGTCGCCGTGATCGTCCTCCCGTGGCCCGCGTGGTCCGCCTGCGCCGGGTAATGTTGCCGGCCCTGACGCTGGCAGCCGCCATCCTCTTCGGCGTGGCCGTGGGGTGGTTCAGCTCGCAGTCAGGCACATCATCACCCACCGATCCGGCTGTGGCCACTGTCCAGGACGATATCGTGCCTCCCGAATCCCTGTACCGGTTTGTCCCTCCCCAGCAGCCGTTCACGCCTGCCTCGGCGCAGGACCCACGGTTGGCCTGGGACGATTCGGCGCCCTTGCTCGACATGCACCGCCGCATAGAGACCATGCGCCCCGAAGGAATGCTTGATTGGGGTGAAGAAGCCGTGCCACTGGAGTCCCTTCCCGGGTCGGGCAACCGATCGCTCCGTTTGGCAGGCACCAACAACTAGCCCGTTGAGGATCCATCGACTGCAACGCAGTCGTGTGAATGACGCCATGAAACACCTGATTCTTACCCTTTTGGCCGCCGTGTTGCTCAGTGTTCCGGGCTCAGCCCGTTCGCTGCAGCATGCCATCCAGTTGGAGCCGATTGCCACGAAAGTCAGCATAGAAGACGGCAAGGTATTCGTAAACGGGAAGCGCGTGGACCATTCCCGCCTGCCGGATGGACTCCGCAGTCTGGACACAAAGGTCAGACTCACGTTCTGGACCACCGACAACGCGCTGATCGAGATCAACAACCAGACCTTCCTCTTCGAGGACAACAGCTTCCGGATTGCCTCGCCCAACGAGAAGTCCCAGCGCAATGTCAGGGCTGTCTTTTCCAGCCAGGGCAATGGTCCGGATGTCCGACTCTACGAAGCACCGCAGGTAACCGGCGGCTATCTGGTTACAACGTCCTCCGGTGCCAAAGCCGATGCCATGAACAGCTACGTGGCGCAGCTGCGCGAGCGGGCCGAAGAATTCAACAAGCTGACCTTCGAGCTCAAAGAGGTCCTGCCCGAAGGAAATGACCTCGGTCGTCAAATGGTGGTCGAGGCCGAGAATACCGCCCGGATTGCCAGTGTGCTTCCGCAGGTGGAATACGAGGCCTACCTCGGCTCTCTGCAAAGCCGGAACCGTCAGCTCTACGAGGAGCTGCAGCGGGAGCGCACCATGGAAATGCGCACCCACGAACTGGCACGGGCGGCGCGCAGTGCTGCAACGACCCGGGAGCGGGAAACACACCTGGCGGAGCTGCGCAACGTCCTGACCGAGATATTCGAGCTCAAACAGGCCAACCGTCGCAAGGAAATCCAGCAGCTCGAACGGCAGCTCAAGGAATTGCAGGGCCGTTTGGCGGAAAGGGAGTCCCTCAAGAAGGACATCATCGACAGCCGCCTGGCCGACCTCCTCAATCTTCACCGCTGGTAGGATCGGGCGAACCTTTTTCCCGTCCCTTCCTGCCAGCCCGATGGTGTCGACGCCGCATATCACCCTCGTCGATTGTCATCAACACCCCGTATCCCAATGAAACGATTCCTGAACCTGTCCCTGGCGCTCCTGGTCCTGGGTCTTGCTGCCCTCCCCATGCAGACGGCCCTTGCGCAGAAGCCGGACAAGGACTCCCATCGCACCGTCATTGAAATCAAGGACGGCAAGGTCCTCCTCAACGGCAAGGAAGTTGCCGAGATAGAGGATGAGGACGCCCCCCTCGTGTTCAAGCGCTCCGGAGAAGACATCACCAGTCGCCTGTGGAACCTGGACGAAGGCCCTGGCGGGCGAGCTTCCGGCTTCGTACTGCACAGCGACGACGGCGAAGGATACCGGCTTCGCACCATGCCTCGCGCCTACGGCTTCATGTCGGAAGACGGTGCCAAGGCAGAATTCTTCAGCGACCGGGATTTCCAGGAAATCTTCGAGGTCCGGGAAAAAGCACGCCGCCAGACTTCCGAAGCCATGGCCGAACTCGAACGGGCCATGCCGGCATTGAGCCTGTACGCCGAACGAGGCGCCGTGAGCCAACGCGCTCTGGAGGCCGAACAGCGCAGCCGTGAACTGGCTCGTTCCATTCGGAAAGGTGACGGAGATGCGGAGGCGCTCGAAGCAGAACTCAGCGAACTGCTGGGCCAGGTCTTCGATGAAAAACAGGCCGCCCAACAGGAGCGCATCGATAGGCTGCGCCAACAGCTGACCGATCTTGAGCAGCGCATGCAGCAGCGGCAGGAAGACCGCAACCAGATCATCAGCAAGCGCAAGGACCAGCTTCTCGGACGCGATTCGCGCTTCGACTGGTAACTACATTCCGTAGCATGCAGTAGAGACGAAGGGAGGGTCGAAGCTGCACGCAACGGAGGGATGCGACGTCTGTCGCCGCAGGAAATTCCTTCCGGCCCAGGCCGACGGGATTTCCGCCGACACGCGCGACGCAGCCTGTGGGCCGCGGCCTTTGGCCGCCGCCCACATTTCTTTTTACCTCAGTCGATGCGGGACAGAGACGTAGCCTCAGCTTACTTGAAGCCTGTAGCCTTTCTTGTAAGCAGCTTTTATCTGCACCCTTTTCACACCGGCATCACGCAATTTGGTTTTGAGCCGATGGACGACTGCATACAGCGGATTGTAAGTCCCTGCATAGGTTGAACCCCATGCTTCTCCCCGCAACTCGACACGGGTTGTGACTTCGGGATGACGCATAACCAGTCGTTGGAGCACAGCAAACTCCAACGGGGTGAGCAGAATGAGATCCCCAGATTCATGATAGGCCCTCATGTACTCCCGCTCGAGGACGAGATCACCTATACGGACAGTGCCTGCATACCATTGACTGGCTTTCAGCTCAGCCATTCGACGCGTAGCCGTACCCAAGCGGGCTTGAAGCTCCCCAATGCGGAATGGTTTGGTCAGGTAGTCATCAGCTCCTGCCTGCAAGCCTTCGATCGTGCTACCCACATCGGAACGCGCGGTAAGCATGACAATCCAGCCGCCAAACCCGTTGAGTCGCAATTGCTTCGTTAATTCGATCCCACTTCCATCCGGTAGCATCCAGTCCATGAGGATGATATTCGGAGCATGCTCTGACACCTGTTCTATGGCTTCACCGGCATTGGAAGCCACGATGACGTCCTCTTCTTTTTCTCGAAAGTACAACTCCAGCATGGTGCGTTGCGGTTCATTGTCCTCGACGATGAGAATACTCATGATTTTGCCTTTTTCAGCCTGATGACTACGGTCGTTCCTTCGTTCACCGCGGATTCGATGTGGATACTTCCCTTCAATGCCCGAACAATTCCCTTCACAAGAGCAAGCCCGATGCCCGTCCCCGGAACGCGGGACGCGTTGGGTGAATGATGGCGACCTCAGTAAAACTTACCCCATTATTTATTCCATTAATATGTTATTTTTTGTTTGTATTGGTGATAGCTTACAAATAGCGCAAGGGAATTTTGTGGGTTAAACCGAGATTAAGCAAAAGTTCATCCAAGACATCAAAGACTATTTCTGGCAGAGCATGGGTGATCGCATGGGAGAGCAATCCAAGGCGCTTCCCGAACAAGTCATGGATGAAGAACCTACCGATCAGTTGCAGGTCGGCAAGTCATAGATTCAAGTGAGCGGGTTTCCCGCCGATATATCAATTCAGTGCAAAAGGTGACTTTGCAGGACCGGCCGATGGTCATTTCTTTAATGCTTACGATCTATCCTGCATGGATCATTCCACACATCCCACGCAACGAAACACGCTCTCCCTGTCGTTGATCAAGGTCAGGCTGATACTCCTCCTCCTGGGTTGTCTGCTGGTAGTTCCTGTACCTGCCAGAGCCGAATCCACGCCCGCCGTCGAGCGCGTCTCTTTCGCTGCGCGCGCCGATGGCAACGGGGTGGTCATGCGCATCCACATGAACGAACCGGTGGCCGCTTTCAGCATGCCGACGTACCGGGAAGATGGGGCCATCGAGGTGGTCGTATTCCGAAGCCACCTTACGCAGACCCGCACCCTGGACCCTCCCGTCGGACCCATCCGTTCCTACCGGGTGGACCAGTTGGGCAACGATGTGGTGATCCGCCTGGAGCCGGGTATGGGCCCGGTTACGGCGTCGGCCTACCGGGATCGTACCAGTCATGACATCCTGGTGGGATTGACCGGTTCGCCCCCTGCCATTCCGGTGGTGGCCACCTCCGGATCCCCGGCTCCTTCGGACATGACCTTGTCCGATCGGCTCGGTCAGGCCGTCAACGCGTCCCTTCCCCGCCCAACGGCAGACGCCGATGCGCGGCGGTGGACACTGGACACGATCGTCATTGACGCCGGACACGGCGGCAAGGATACCGGCGCGCTGGCCGCCGACGGGACCCGGGAAAAGGACGTGGTGCTGGCTGTGGCACGCAAAGTGGGACAGTACCTCGAGGAGAACCTGGATGTGAACGTGGTCTACACCCGGGAGGACGACCGCTTCATCACGCTCCAGGGCCGAGGTCACCTGGCCAATCAGGCCGGCGGAAAGCTCTTTGTGTCCATCCACGCCAACTCGGCCCCGGACCGACGCGCCCACGGAACGGAGACGTTTTTCCTGGGCCTGCACAAGACGGATGCCGCCCGCCGCGTCATGGAGCGCGAGAACGAGGTGGTCCGCCTGGAGGGGGATGCTTCCGCTTACGAAGAATACGATGCCATGACGTCCGTCATGCAGACCCTGACCCAGAGCGCCTACATGCGGCAGAGCCAGTCCCTGGCCGAAAGCATCGAAAGTGAATTCGAGGATCGGGCGGGCCGATCGAGCCGCGGCGTTAAACAGGCCGGGTTCTATGTCCTCTACGGTGCGTCCATGCCATCGGTGCTGGTCGAGCTGGGCTTCCTGTCCAACCCCAGCGAGGCCGCCTTCATGCGCAGTGAGGACGGGCAGGCGTACCTGGCGAGTGCTATCTTCCGTGCCATCCGCACGTACAAATCCGAATACGATCAGGGGCTCCACCTGCGTGCATCCGACCGGTAAGCCCCTGCGCTACCCCATGCCGCACACCATTGCCGCCGCCGTCCGCACCATTGCCGATTTCCCCGAACCGGGCATCCAGTTCAAGGACATCACGCCCATCCTGGCCGATGCCGCGTTGCTTCGCCGCGCCGTGAATGGCCTGGCCGAGCCTTGGAAAGGCCACGGAATCACGAAAGTCATCGGCATCGAATCCCGGGGATTCATTCTCGGCGCCATGTTGGCCGATGAGTTGGGCGCCGGCTTCATTCCGGTCCGAAAGCAGGGAAAACTGCCCTTTACCACCATCCGGGAGAGCTATGAGCTCGAATATGGAACGGACACGATCGAGATGCACATCGATGCCGTTTCCGACCGGGACATGGTGTTGATCCACGATGACGTGATTGCCACAGGCGGCACGGCCGCAGCCACCCACCGACTGGCCCGCTTTGCCGGGGCCGAGGTGGCCGGGTTCTCGTTCCTCATCGAACTGGGATTCCTCGATGGACGCAGCCGGCTGCCTGCCGATGCCGCGTTCCACGCCCTGCTGACGTACTGACCGACCTACTTGACGGCCACGCAGGAAATCTCCACCCGCGCACCCCGGGGGATGGCGCATACCTGCACGGCTTCGCGGGCCGGTGCGTTGGCGCCGAAGAAGCGGCCGTAGACCTCGTTGATCTGCGCGTAATCGTTGATGTCCGTCATGTACACGCGGCAAGCCACCACGTGCTCGAGGGTCATCCCGGCGGCGGTCAGAACTCCCTCCAGGTTTTCGAGTACCCGTTCGGTCTCCGCTTCAATCGAATCGGTCACCATGTGACCCGTTTTCGGATCGATGGGAATCTGGCCCGAGCAATAGAGGGTGTTGCCTACCTGGACGCCCTGGCTGTATGGACCGATGGCGGCCGGAGCCAACTGGGTTTTTATCCGGTGACGGTCGATGGCCAATTCCCGCTTGCGCATCCTGGTTTCGGGTAGCTTGGATAGGTGAAGGCGAACGGCGTAAACTCCGCTGAATACGCGCTTTAGACAAACGAATTATCAAGGAAGACCCCCTCCGACATGGATCTCAGAATGCAGGATGCCCGGGCCTTTGTCGCCGGGGCCAGCAGTGGTCTCGGGCGCGCCATCGCTCGCCAGTTGTTGATGGAAGGATGCCGGGTGGCCATATGCTCGCGAACCGCGGACCGAATCGAATCGGCCAGGGATTGGCTGCTCCGGGAAACGGGCTGCCCGCCCCACCACGTGCTTGCGCTGACGTGTGATGTAACGCAGGAGTCGTCGGTCCTGGAGGCTCTGGCCGCAGCAGCCGGACACTTCGGCGGCCTGGATCTAGTGGTGACCAACGCGGGCGGACCAAGAACGGGGCAGATTGATGACCTGAGCGCCGAAGACTGGCGGGGCGGAATCGAACTGAACCTCATGAGCACGATCAACCTGTGTCGTGCGGCGCTGTCCCACCTGCGTGCGGCCCGCCGTCAGGAAAGGCACGCCTCCATCCTGATGATCAGCTCGCTTTCGGCCAAACAACCGATCATGTCGCTCTACCTCTCGAATGTGGCTCGCGCCGGCGTACAGGGCTTTGCCAAGAGCCTTTCCGAGGAATTGGGCGCGGAAGGCATCACAGTCAACAGCATCCTTCCCGGCTACACCCGGACCGATCGGTTGAGCCACCTTTCCGAATCCCTGAATGAGCGGACAGGGCGATCCATCGAAGACATCGAAGCGGGATGGGCGGCCAACAGCGCCCTCAAGCGCATCGGCACGGAAGACGAATTTGCCGCGGCTGCCACGTTCCTGCTCAGCCCCCGTGCAGGCTTCATCACCGGCCAGGCCCTGGTCGTGGACGGCGGCGCCGTCAAATCCCTCCTCTAG
>JAQCDI010000117.1 GCA_027620595.1 Bacteroidota bacterium
CGTAGCAGCCGGCGGACATGCAGAGTCTGCCCAGCCTGAGCGGCAAGTCGGGTTCGTCGAATCTGCAGATCTGGTACCGCATCGAGAACATCCAGGACTGGTTGCGACGACCGATGAGCTATCACAGCGTCGAGGGGCGCTACCGGGTGGCCATCCTGATCGGCGCCGAGCGAATCCGGGAGGATGCCGCCAACGCTTTCCTGAAGCTGCTCGAAGAACCCGGCAAGCAGTCGGTGTTCATCCTCATTACGGATCGGGCGGACCATCTGCTGCCCACGATCCTGTCCCGCTGTCAGCAGATCCGTTTCGATCCGCTGGAGTCGGAGGACATTGCCCTGGCCATGCAGCACAGGGGCGCACCCCCGGCGTTGGCCATGATGCTGGCGCGGATGTCCGGAGGGTCGGTGCGTCGCGCCATTGCGTTGGCAGGAAATGAGGACCTGCTTTCGACCCGTGAAGACGTGGTCACATTCCTGCGCAAGAGTTTCCAGGGTCGGGGAGACACCGTCGTGGCTCTGGTCGATCACATGGCCCGCCCCGGGCGGGAAGCGGTAAAATTCCAACTGGGCATCTTGCTGGGGATCCTTCGGGACCTGATGCTCCTGCAGCACACGGGACCATCCGAGTTGATTGTCAACCTGGATCAGCTCGATACACTGCAGCGCTTTGCCGCCAATCTGCCGGATGCAAGGATCGATGACATGATCGAGGCCGTGGAGCAGACCCTGTTCCTGACGGAGCGCAACGTCAGCGTCCGATTGGCCCTCATTGCGCTGTCCCGCTCGTTGCAGGCGTCCATGCGCGGCCACGGTACGCGCTCCTTGGCGCAAGACCTGGCGGCCGGCTGAGGAAATGTCAAAGGTCGAGGTCGTCCGGCGGTCCCAACGTGCTCAGGATGTCGTCCGCCGTATTGCGATGCAGCGCCAGGATGGCGCCGTGCGGGACAATGAGGAAGGTCTTTCCCTCGAACTGGATCTCGATGGCCTCTTTGCGCAGGAAGAAGGCATGATCGCCTATGCGGGCCTGCAAGGGCAGGTAGCGGACAGCGTCCTTCTGCTGGGACCACGGTTCGCCCTCATTGAACTCCGGATTGGGGGTGATGTAGCCCGGTCCCATGCTGACCACGCGGCCGCTGCGGACCCGATCATTCTCGGCCACGGATGCGGGCAGGACCAACCCTGAGTTGGTCTTGCGTTCTCCTTCGTCCGGGGCAATCAGCACCCGGTCTCCCACCATGATCAATTCGCCCATTCCGTACCGCCGTGATGATGAATGTTCATTTGCCTGACCTGCGTTGCATGAGGTCGTTGAGCGCTAAAACGCTCCGGTCGATGCCCCGCTCCCGATCGTAGAAGGCACTCCGCTCGAGCGCATTTCGGCTCCATCGGGCCACATGGCCCTCTCCCGAGCGTGCCTGACGGAAGAAGCGGGGTAATGCGTCCTCTTCTACCCAGGAGGCCAGGAACCCTACGTCCCACTGCCGGACTTCCTGCCCGAGGGGTCCATCGGGATCGCACATGGCCAGGATGGGTGTGCCGGACGTCATTCCGGGAATGAGTTTGGAAGGAATGAAGGAGCTGCCGGAGCCGGCTTTTTCCGTGATGACGTAGGCGTCAGCCCAGGCAAGGGCCTCCACGAGTCCCGCTTCGTCGGTCAGGGGGCGCATGTGGATACGTTCGTCGCCCTGGGCTGCCAGCCAGGAAGCCAACTCCTCTGCCCGGCTGCCGGCGCCCTGGATGCGCAATTCGAAGGAGGCATCCGTGGCCATGAGGCGCTGGCAGAAGAGTTGGAGATCCTGTTTGCCGCCGATATTCCCGGAATAAAGCAGTCGGACCGGGCGATCCGCAGAAGGATCCGGTTTGGGCCCATCCGGTCGCAGGCGCGATGCCAAGGAGGCGTGGAGCCAGTTGGGCAGGTAGGCAACCGGAACGGGAGCCCCGGGAATGCGCTCCAGGGCTTCGATCATCGGGGCGGAGATGGAACTCCACAGGTCGGCTCGAAGAAACAGGGCATTCTGGATACGCTCGAGCCACGAGGTTTTCGAGGCGATTCCTCCGGCTGCCGCCGCCTGGGCCGAGAGGTCCTGCACGTTGAGCCACAACGGCGTGTCGGTCCATCGGGCCATGAGTCCCGCGTAGGCCACGGCGCCTACCAAAGGGCAGAAGACCAGGATGGCGTCGAATTGACCTTTTCGGACGGGACGCCGAAGAAGGGAGAGGAAGAAGGATGCCTCATAGACGAGGCGCTGAAGGAAGCTGTTCGGGTTGCCGGGGATGAAGATTCCGAAGCGCTGCACACGGACGCCGCCTTCCTGCGATTCCTCGATTGCGAGTCCGTTGCGGCCCGATTTGTCCCGCCATTCGGGGTAGTAAGGCACCGCGCACCGGACAGTCACGTCCATGCCCCGTTCCGCGAGACCCTCGCACAGATCTGCAAACAGCACACCGCCGCCCAGATCGGGTCGGTAGACGTTGACGACCACAAGGATGCGCGGGTGGGCTGAAGCGTCAGGCACGGGGCGATGGACGTTCGGTGGGGAAGGGGCCGGGTAAGATACCCCAACCAGGACCCGAGAGGAAGGCGAAGGAACGTCCGGCAACGCTGGGCAACAAAAAAGCACGACCGTGAAGGGGGCCGTGCTGATCCGGGAGGCGAATCGGCTTCTACGCCCTTACGGGGGCAGGAGGGGACCGGGAGAGCGCTGCGTGGCGACGCTCAGAGGAGCTGGAATACGGTCAGGATGAGCAATCCGACAAATCCAGCCCCGAACGTCATGGCCTTGATGGCCCGATCGACCGGGTTTCGCATGGGTGGCTGACTGTGGGGTTCGGTATGGAGCAGAAAACGGGTGAGCGATCCATTTTCCCTGGGTCCAACCGGGATGGTTTCCCGTCCCTTCGAACGTCAGTCAATATACACACACATATATAAGTTCACAACTTGCCTACATATTTGTATTAAAGTATGTAGACATATCAATAAAAGGCCCACTGATGGCTCAAAATAGCCGAAATGATCCAACAATCAGTGCATAAAAAAAGCCCCGGAAGGAGCAATTCCTTCCGGGGCGGAATGTGTGTAGAGCGGTTATCCTTGGTCAATACACTACGGTATTACCACTCATTTTCGTCTTTGGAAACCGTCATATCCACGGGGACCGGATACTCACGGCTGAAGCACGCATTGCAGTATCCCCCCTCGTTGGTGTTGGCTTCCCGCACGGCCTTCATCATGCCCTCGACGGAGAGATATCCGAGCGAATCCACGCCCAGCCATTTGGCCATGGCGTCCACATCCTCATTATGCTGGTTGGCCAGCAGTTCCTGCTCAGTCGGAAAATCCATGCCGTAGAAACAGGGGCTGACCACCGGCGGCGAAGCCACACGGAAATGGACCTCCTTTGCGCCGGCCTGTCGTACCATCTGGATCAGCTGTCTCGCCGTGGTGCCGCGAACAATGGAGTCGTCCACCATGACCACCACTCGATCCTTGAGGACGCCCTCCACCGTATTGAACTTTGAGCGGACGCGCTGCTCCCGGGACTGCTGACCCGGGGCGATGAAGGTTCGCCCGACATAGTGGTTGCGGATCAGGCCGATTTCGTAGCGCGCGCGCTGTCCGAGCTTGCGGCACTCGGAGACGTAGCCCAGTGTGGCCGTGTTGGATGAGTCGGGAACGGAGATGACGATGGGCTTCTCTTCCCCGTTGCCGACCTCGGGTACCGGCGCATCGTGGGCCAATTGCTTGCCCATCTTGCGGCGCACCTTGTCCACCATTTCTCCAAAGATCTTGGAGTCCGGACGGGAGAAATAGATGTATTCGAAGATGCACTGGCTGACGCCGTTGTTCTGCGCCAGCTGGATGGACTCAAACTGACCGGAGGCCATCCCGTCCTGGTTGATGACAATCATTTCGCCCGGACGGACATCGCGTACATACTGGGCACCGACCAGGTCGAAGGCGCAGGTTTCGCTGGCCACACACCAGGCATCTTCGTCCGGCCTGCCGCTGGCTGCCGGAATGCGGCCAAGGGCCAGCGGGCGGAAGCCGTTGGGGTCCCGCAGGGCAATCAGGGCTTCGTCCGTGAGGATGGCAAGCGAGAAGGCCCCTTCCAACTGGGATACCGCATCGACGATCTTGTCGATCTGCTTGCGGCGCGTGCTCTGGGCAATGAGGTGCAGGATCAGCTCGGAGTCCGCGGTGCTCTGGAATATCGTGCCCCGCTCGATGAAGCTGTGCCGGATCTCGCGGGCATTCGAGATATTGCCGTTGTGGGCAAGGGCCAGATTACCGTCCCGATAATGGACCAGGAAAGGCTGGATGTTGGCCAGGTTGTCGGCAGCGCCCGACGTAGAGTAGCGGTTGTGCCCGATGCCGGAGGTGCCGAGCAGTTTGGACTCGAAGAGGGAATGATCCTTGAAGACGTCCAGCACCAAGCCCGGTCCTTTGTGGACCGGCATGATCTTGCGGCCGCGCGTCTCGTCGTATACCGACGTGACGATGCCGGCGGATTCCTGGCCGCGATGCTGCAGGGCGTGCAGCCCCATGTAGATCTTGTGGGCCGCATTCTGGGCGTTATAGATCCCGAAAATGCCGCAATACTCGCGAATCTGGCGCATGGATGGTCGGTTCCGCCTCGGGTAAAGGAAGTCTAATGCCGGGTGCCGCGGGCGGTTTCGTGGAGAATGCGTGCGCCCGGACAGCGGGTCAAGATATGGCGCTCCTCTGGACCGCGCGGCGCGGACTCAACGGTCCCCGTTTGAGCTCGCAGGAGGTTCCAGGCGCAGCCGGACCTGCATGATGCGGTTGTTCTCGACCTGGCTTACTTCCAGCAGGAGATTCTCATGGCGGAAGGTATCGCCGACCTCCGGGATCTCGCGGGCCAGGTGATAAATGAGGCCACCCAGTGTCTCGAAGTCGAACTGCTCGGTGTCGGTCTCCAGGTCCAGTCCATCCATCAGGTCGTCCAGGTCGATGCGGGCATCGACCAGGAACTCGTCCTCCGATACCCGCTGGATCATCTCGTCTTCGCCTCCATCGTGCTCATCACGGATCTCCCCGACGATCTCCTCGAGCACATCCTCCAGCGTCACGAGGCCCGCGGTGCCACCGTATTCGTCCACCACCAGGGCGATGTGGGTCCGCTTGGCCTGGAAGTCGGAGAGCAGATCATCCAGCATCTTGCCGAGGGGAACGAAGATGGCCGGTCGGGCCAGACGGGTCCAGTCCACCGTCGTCTCGCCGGGGTTTTCCGTCAGGAAACGCAGCAGGTCCTTGGCATAGATGATTCCAAGGATGTTGTCGAGGTGTTCGACAAAGAGCGGAAGGCGGGAGTGCCCCTGTTCGCGGATGACGGCAACGGCCTCCTCGATCGAGGCATTGACGTTCAGGGCCACGATGTCGAGCCGGCTGATCATGATCTCACGCACACTCGTCTCACCGAATTCGACGATCGAGTGGATCAGGTCTTTCTCCTCCTGCTCCAGCGTTCCGCTGGCCTCGCCGATCTCGGCAATGGTCTTGAGGTCCTCGGCGGAGAGGCGATCATTGAGTCCCTCGAAACGACCGTGGAAAGCAGCCATGGACTTTGACAGCACCGACGCCACGGGGAAGAGCATGCGGTGCATGATGATCAGCAACCCACTCAGGCGCTTCGAGAAGGCGATCGGCTGACGGGAGGCGATGAGCTTGGGGGTGATTTCACTCACCACCAGGATAACGAAGGTCAGGACGACCACCTCGATGACCACCGTTACAGGTTTGGACCATCCATTGACCTCGGCAATCTCGTGGGTCATCAGGGCGGCGATGATGGCCGCACCCACATTGACCACCGTGTTCAAGATCAGGATGGTGACCAGCACGGTTCGCGCATGATCCAGCAGGCGAACGACCCGCTTGGAGGCAGCGTCCTCGGCTTCCCTCAGCTCCTCGATCTGCCCGGCATCGAGCGTGAACAGAGCCACTTCCGAGCCGGAAAAGAGCGATGACAGCGCCAGCAACACGAGCAGGACCAAGCCCCCGGCAATCATGTCCCCGGTGTGGAGGGGGACATCCTGCAGGAGGGTCGCAAAAAAGAAGACCGGCGCAGAGGGAGGCTCCACGGGGGGCGAGGGAATCCTCGAATCGGTTAGCGGGAATGCAGAAGGTACAAGATACCGCGCATCAGAAGTACTGTTGCGTGATGATGATGTAAACCAGGATGGCCCCTACGGCCACCGGGCAGACATAACGTACCAGGATGGACCAGAATCCTCCTACGGCCAGTCGATGTCCACTGGATTCCAGCGAACCGAGCGCAGCAGGGATGCCCCACTTCCAGCCCACGAAAATGCAAAGCATCAGGGCCCCGAAGGACAGGGAGTAGTTGCCCCAGATGATATTCTGCAGGTCCAGGAACGAAATACCCGTGCCGAGGAAGTCGGTAAGGCCGCCTACGGCGCCCTGGGAGAGGGCCGACGGGACCGCCATTCCGAAGCAGGCCAGGCCGATCCAAAGCGCTGCCTTCTTGCGATCCCACTGCTTCTCATCCACGAAATAGGACACGACCACTTCGAGCAGCGAGATGGTCGAGGTCAGCGCCGCGATGGCCAGCAGGAAGTAGAAGGCCACCGCAAACAGGTTGCCGGCAGGCAGCTGGGCAAAAATGGACGGCAGGATCACGAAGACCAGGCCAGGGCCCCCGTTGGGATCCACGCCCACGCTGAAGAGGGCTGGAAAGATGATGAGTCCGGCCAGGAACGCGATGGCTGTGTCGAAGAAGGCAACGATGATACCGGCCTGGGGCAGGTTCTCCCGGTCGGGGAAGTAGGATCCGTAGGTAATCATGGCCCCCATGCCCAACGACAGACTGAACAAGGCTTGACCCAGGGCGGCCAGGATGACGCCAACAGACAGTTTCGAGAAATCCGGCTTGAAGAGGTAGGCGATCCCTTCTGATCCACCATCGAGCGTCATGGACCGGATGGCCATGATGATCAGCACCACCAGCAGGGTCGGCATGAGGATCTTGGTGGCCCGTTCGATACCTCCCGAGACGCCTCCCCGCACGATGAATATGGTCAGGGCCATGAAAATGGCGGTCAGTACCAGCGGCATGATCGAGCCGCCGATCAAGTGGTTGAACACGGCGGCGGTTTCCTCGGCGGACGTCACGTCACTGGCGTGTCCCGTGAGGGCCCCCCAGAGGTAGGAAAGGGTCCATCCGGCCACGACCGAATAGAAGGCCAGGATGCCGAACCCGGTCAGTACGCCCAGGCCGCCCAGCCAACTCCACTTGGTTCCGGGAGCGATCTTCTTGAGGGCCCCCACGGGGTTGAGTTTGGCAAAACGGCCGATCGACAGCTCGGCCAGCACCACCGGGATCCCGATGACCAGCACGAAGAACAGGTACACGAGCACGAAGGCTCCACCTCCGTTCTCGCCCGCCGTGTACGGGAAGCGCCAGATGTTGCCAAGTCCGATTGCCGATCCGGCGGCAGCCAGGATGAATCCCAGCTTGCCGCTCCACTCACCACGTCCAGCAGTTGCCATGGGGTCTCAATGCGATTGGTGCAGAAATGTGTTCGGGGGATCCTGAAAGCCGTGATAGCGGGAAGGGCGAACCCCGGACAGATCGTATCGGGGTTCAGGACGGTCATAGCATGCCCGCTCGTTTCAGGCG
>JAQCDI010000118.1 GCA_027620595.1 Bacteroidota bacterium
GCCCCGTCATCCTTGGGTCATGCCCGTTCGGCCAGTTCGGACCATCGTTCCATGTCCCGCTCCAGAGTGGACATCAGCTGACCCAGCTCCTCGGAGAGGGCGGTCAGGGTGTTTAGATCCTGCGTGCCGGAGCCCAGGATGGCCTCGATCTCCGCTTTGCGTTCCTCGGCGGCTTCAATCCGCCGCTCGGTTTCTTCCAGTTCCTTCCGCTCCTTGTAGGACAGCTTGGCCGGCACAGGGGATGGATGGTCGGACGTTGATTTCGCGGGAATCGGGGTCGTTTTTGGGGAGGACGCAGGGGCAGCCTCTGCTGACTTCTGCTGTTTCCGCAGATCCAGGAAGGCAGAATAATCACCTGGATACTCGCGGATGGTGCCATCCCCTTCCACATGCAGCACATGGTCGATGGTCCGGTCGAGGAACCACCGATCATGGGATACGACGATGAGGACCCCGTCGAACAGATCGAGGTATTCCTCCAGCGCCGCCAGTGTGGCTATATCCAGGTCGTTCGTGGGTTCGTCGAGAAGGAGGACATTGGGTGCCTGCATGAGCACGAGCAGCAGGTGCAGTCGCCTGCGTTCCCCGCCGGACAGCTTGGCTACCGGGGTGTACTGGACGGCCGGGGCAAAGAGGAACCGCTCCAGCATCTGGCTGGCGCTGATCACCGTGCCGTCGGCCGTCCGCACGTTCTCGGCCACTTCCGTGACCGTGTCGATGACGCGCAGGGCGTCGTTGAGCGGCCGGCCTTCCTGATCGAAATAACCGACCACGACCGTGGGACCAAGCTCGACGTGTCCGCTGTCGGGTTGGACCCTCCCGGCAATCATGTCCAGCAGCGTGGTCTTTCCCGAGCCATTCTCGCCGATGATTCCGAGCCGATCTTCCCGCGCTATGAGGCGGGAATACCCTTTGACCAACACCTTGTCCCCGTAGGCTTTGGAGATCTGGCTCAACTCGAGCACTTTCTTGCCCAGCCGGGTGGACGCAGCCGCCAACTGCAGCTTGGCATCCGGACCCGTACCCGTGCTCTCTTGCAGGGCCTGCGCGCGCTCGACCCGATACTTGGCCTTGGAGGTTCGCGCTTTGGGGCCTCGACGCAGCCAAGCCAACTCCCGACGGGCCAGGTTCTGCCGGGTCCGTTCGGTGGCTTCCTTGAGTTGTTCCTGGACCTCTTTCAGCTCCAGGTAACGGGAATAGTTGCCCTCGTACTTCATGACACCGCCCGGCATGACTTCCAGCATCCGGTTGGTCACCCGGTCGAGGAAATACCGGTCGTGGGTCACGAGCAGCAGCGCTCCCGGATAGCTGGCCAAGTAGGACTCCAGCCACACAATCGTCTCGGTATCCAGGTGGTTTGTCGGCTCGTCGAGCAGAAGGAGGTCGGGCTGCAGGACCAAGGCCCTGGCCAACGCAACCCGCTTGCGCTGTCCACCGGACAGGCTGCCCACAAGTGCATCCATGTCCCGAAGTCCCAACCGATCCAGTACGGCTTTGGCACTTGCCTCCCGATCCCATCCGCCGGTCACATCCAACTGATGACTCAGATTGGACATCCGTTTCAGCAGCTTTTCGTCCACCTCGGATCCCATGCGTTCGAGTGCAAAGGATACCTCCTCGTAGTCGTGCAACAGACGCAGGAGCGGATCGCCCTGGTCGAACACGGCATCCAGAACCGTGTGGGAGGCATCGAACACCGGGTTCTGTGGCAGGAAGGCCACTCGGGCATTGTTTTGCAGCATGATGCGGCCGCCGTCCGCTTTCTCGATCCCGGCAATGATGCGCATCAGGGTCGTCTTGCCGGAGCCATTGGCGCCGATCAGACCCATCTTTTCGTCATCCGCCAGGCCGAACGTCACGGACTCCAGCAAGGGCTTGGTGCCGTACGATTTCCGCAGGTCCTCTATGGTCAGGATGTTCATCAGGCTGATGCTGGCAAAGGTGGTGCATGGCACCCGGGTGGCGTCACGGCTGGCCGTGATACCAACGATGCCGACCCCCGATCCCTTGGAGAACACAACGTTTAACGAGCCATCCCCGGAAGACGATACCACTGGAAACGGGTCCACCCATTAGCCGCGTCAGGCCTTGCGCCCACGCATCCACCATGCGATCTGTCATCCACAACGGCCACACCATCCAGATCCCCGGCATGACCGTTTCCGGCCGGGAAGACGTTCGATATGATGGGGCGGTGGTTTCTTCCAAGCGCTCCATTCTTGGCGCAACGCACGTTTTCGACGTCCAGGAAATGGGCGAACCGGTTACCTACGAAGTGCGGCTCGGCATGCGCTGGCACGGATTGACCGGCTGGGCACACCTGAAACGAAACGGCGAACTGCTGTTCACCGACCGATAAGACTACGTCGAAAGAAAAATCCCCGGCAGGCCTCTGGCCCACCGGGGATTTTCAGTACCGCGTACGGGATTCGAACCCGTGTTACCGCCGTGAAAGGGCGGCGTCCTAGACCCCTAGACGAACGCGGCAAAAGGGAGCTCACGGTGTAAGCCGAGGGTCCGGCTTCATCGAGGCTCTTGGGGTGATCGAGGGGACTTGAACCCCCGACCTCCAGGGCCACAACCTGGCGCTCTAACCAACTGAGCTACGACCACCATGAAATCACAGACCGGAAATATAGGCCCGTCAGCGGTGGCAGGGCAAGCCGGGTAACGTTGAACTTTCCATGGACATCCGGCACCGAAAGCATCCTCAACGGATCACAACCAACTTACCCACCGACGTCCCTTCGTCGTTGCGCCCCACAGCGATAACGAGGTACACCCCGGAATCCACGAGCCGTCCTTCCTCATCCCTTGCGTCCCACCGAATGCGGCCGCCGCGGGACTCGAGACGACGAACGAGGTGACCGGCAA
Source organism: Bacteroidota bacterium (assembly GCA_027620595.1). Taxonomy (GTDB): domain Bacteria; phylum Bacteroidota; class Rhodothermia; order Rhodothermales; family UBA10348; genus JAAZVD01. Next base: position 2,875 of record JAQCDI010000118.1, read on the forward strand.
CGGTAACGATCCGGATGTCCGCGGCCGGCATCAACCCCTCGACATACACGCTTGGAATCTGTCCGTCAGAGATGCGCACCGGGTTGGGAAACACCACCAGGTTGCCCGCTTCTTCCCTCGGCGCTATGGCGTCCGAGGCGTAGGACACCAGTCCCCGATCCGTGGAAAAGAAGACCTCTCCGGTAGCGTCGTTGACCGCCACGGCCAGCACGACATCCGAGAAGAGCGGGGAATTGTCCGTGGTGAAATGCTCCACGAGCGCATATCCTCCTTCGGCCGACTCTACCAGCCACGCACCATTGTCCGTCGCAAACCAGATACGGCCTGCCGGATCGACGGCCATGTCATGGATGGCCAATCCGAACAGCATGAACGTCCCCAGTTCGCGGTTCGCCCATTGCGGCCAGATGGGCCGGGCGGAGCCATCCCGCGCCACAATACCCGTGTTGATGAAGAACGCCGGTCCGCTGTCCGTGCCCAGCCATACCAGTCCATCCCGGTCTTCCATGACGGCATTCAGGCTGACCGAAGGCAGGCCCTGTCCGGAACCGCCCCGCGTGTCGAAATAGCGGAATACGTCATCGGAAGGGTTCTCGGGGATGCCCGTCTCGAGCACCATCAAGCCCTTGCGCGTCCGGAAATCCTCTTCCCGGTGGATGACGATCCACTTCTGGTCGAAAGAATCCACAAACAGGCGCCCATAGGCCGTGGACGACGAGACAAGTCCCTGCCCGACCAACGGGCTGAATCCCGTCCAGTCCCCGTCGGCCATGCGGACATGCAGCGGTTGGCTCGATCCGCGCGTGGAGACCCACATGTTGCCCTGATTGTCCTCGTGCAGTCCGCCGACGATGATGAAATCGCTCGTACCGGTGGCGGGCCGGAGTGAGGAATTGCCCGTTCCAAACAGGGTCACCGTGCCGTCCGGCTCCACCCGCGCCACGCCCCCGCCCTCCGATCCTGCCCAGCCGGATTCGTCAGCGGACGCATGGATGTGTACGAAGGCTCCCTTGCCGGCCAGCTCTGTAGTGGCTCCGGAAGACCATGTCGTCCACTCCCCTTCCCGGTCCAGCCGGTAGAAACCGGTTCCGGCTGCATTGACACCGGAGAGCCAGACCTGCCCCTCATCGGAGACGGACAACCGGGAAAAGGTGCCATCGGCGGGCCCGCTGGGCAGGAAAACCTCCAATGGGGACACCTGGGATTCGCCGACGGCCGGAAACGGAATGCGCATCACGCCGGAGCGACCATCCGCCACCCACAATTCTCCCGCAGGGCCCCTGTCCACTGCCGACGGAAAACCGTACCCGTCGATGGAGTAGGCCCCCCGGGAGCCATCGTCTCGTACCACGATGACCGTGAACGTGGCGCTTCCCACCAAGGCATCAGGAGCCATGGCGAGGCGGTTCACGGCGCGGTTCGTCACGAAAAGAGCCGAGAACAGGCCAGGGCCGGTCCGCCGATACAGGTCATTGTCCGTGCCCACGTACATCTCTCCGCCCAGTGCGCCCAAGGAGAGCGCCTCCCTGATCTGAAGACCCGATCCACTTTCGGCCATCCAGGAGCCGGGATCCTTCAGATTGCGCCCATCCAGGGACGCATGGGCAATACCGGCGTCGGTGGCCACCCAGATCGTGGCCACACCGAAGACCTCCGATTCCACGAGGACATCGTTTACTTCCATCCCGACGGGCAGGGTGTCAAACCGATCGAACGAATCCCGGACTTCGTTGCGGGCCGGATCGAAAATGACCACCCCGAACTGGGTGGCCACCAGGACCGAATCCCCCAGGACCCGGATCCGGTTGATTCCCCGGGAGGGGTACTGATCCGCGCGGGCAATATCCCGATACGTGCGAACCGTGCCCGACGACGCATCGATGCGGTCCAGCAGGCCGTCGTCATAGCCGACCCAGATCACTCCACGGGTCGCATCGGCCGCCAACGCGGATGCCCGGACATTGGACAATCCGTCCGCCACGGTCATGCGCGTCATCGCGCCATTGGCATGCTCCACGGAATAAATCCCGCCATCGGTGGCCACCCAGGTGTGGGTCCCGGTCACCATCAGGTCATTGGCCTGCCCGAACGAAGTGTGGGCCGTCCAGTCCTGGAGCCCCTGGGCTGACGCCGGGACCACCACGGAAAGGCATGACATCAAGAGCAGAATGGAGCGGATGCGCACAAAGTCCATGGAGCAGGAAACGGGGGTGGAAGCCACATGTGAACGACAAACGCCATCTGATCTCAATGGGTCCGCAGGGCATCGAGAAGGGGTCGATCCGGCGCAATCCAGGTCTCGCCCAACGACGGTTCGCCCCGGTTCGTCCGGCCGTGGAAGTCAGACCCTCCGGACTTGAGCAGACCGAACCGGTCAGCCACCTCCCGATAGTAGCGCTGCAGCATGGCGTCATGGGAGGGGTGGACCACCTCAATGCCATCCATTCCCTGTCGAACCAACGACAGGACAATGGCATGCGGGACATGATGTCCGGGGTGGGCAAGGAAGACCCGCCCTCCTGCCGAATGGACCACCTCCATGACTTCACGGCCTCCCGGCATGGGCTTCTCCACGAACAGTGAGCAGCCGGGCGACAGATACCGCGCAAAAGCCTCGTTCATGTCGCTCACGGCGCCGTGCTCGACGAGCACGGCGCCGAGATGCGGTCGCGCCCAGGATTTTCCGTCCGCTGCGGCTGGAAGACGGGCATCCTTGGGCACCAACCCCTTTTCCTTGAACCGTTCCAGAAAGGTGTGCGCCCGTTCGTTGCGCCGCTCTTGTTGCCGGGCCAGAAACGCACCCAGCGCCGGGTGTGTCGGGTCGAAACCATAGGCCAGGAGATGCACCTCCCGTCCATGTTCGCGTGTGGATATCTCGGTGCCGGTGATCAGGCCGATGCCCAGGGTCCGCGCCGCCGAACTCGCCTCCTCCCAGCCGGCAACCGTGTCATGATCGGTCAGCGAGACGAGGGACAATCCCGCCCGGTGGGCTTCGGTCATCACCTGACGCGGACTGAGGCGTCCATCCGATGCCGTCGAATGCATGTGCAGATCGGCTTTCACGGGCCACCTCCCCTCTTGTTGAACCTATCGCGAGAAACTACCGCTCCTCCAGATCGTAGGGCGATGAGCCGCCCGTCGTCAGAACCCCTACCCCATGGACGCCGTTCCGCGGGCGTCCATCTTGTCCATGCCTTCCGACTCCCAACAACCCCTTCCCGGAGGATCGCCCGATATGGGCAATCCGGCCGGACCGGAAGGTTCGCCCCCGGCCCTTTCCCTCCGGGGTCTGGTTCTGCCGTTGGTGCTGGGCTTCGGCGTACTGGCCATCATTGCCTGGTTCACCTGGGATGACGGGGCCCTGACCAAGTTCATCCACGCCGTGAACCCATGGATCATGGGTGGCGCGGCGGCCATGACGGTGATGCGCGTCGTCTTCGGCGGATGGCGCATCTCCTTCATATCCCGACATTCCCTGGGGTTCAGGGCCGGCATCCGATGCCAGCTGATGTGGGATTTTGCATCCAACATCTCCCCCAGTCTCGTAGGAGGTGCGCCTCTTACCGCCTACTACATTGCCCGGGAGTCCAAGGTCACCTCGATGGAGACCAAGGCTTCCCGCAAAGGCCCGGTTGCCATCGGGGATGCCTCGGCCGTGATGAGCTATGTGATGCTCCTCGACCAGGTCTGGTTTGCGCTTTCCGTTCCGCTCATCCTTGTGGCCTCCGTCTGGATGGACGTCATTCCGCCCGCGGCCGGACGCTTGGGACTCTGGACGGCAATGATCTACTTCGTGGGCCTCATGGGGTATGCAGGCATGTTTGCCTACGCCACCCTCTTCCGACCCGAGCTGCTTCGACGTATTGCAGGGGGTCTCTTCCGTCTGCCGTTCCTTCGTCGCTATCGCGGTGGTGTCCTGGACGAAATGGAACTGTTCGCGGCGCGTGCCTCGGTGCTCCGCAAGCAGAAATCCGACTTCTTCCTGCGTGGCATCCTGCTCACCGGCGGCACCTGGCTGGCCCGATACGGGCTGGCGGTATTCGTGATCTGGAGTTTCGTACCGGATGTGGACACGCTGCTGTTGATCATGCGCTCCATCGCCATGACGATCTCCTCCCTGGTCATGCCCACCCCGGGAGGCGCGGGGGGCATCGAAGGCCTCTATGCCCTCTTTTTCGGAGATCTCTTGCCGGAAGCAGCCCTGATGGTGCCCTCCCTGCTCACCTGGCGGATCCTGGGCTACTACATTTTCCTGGTCTTCGGCGTCACGATTTCGACCCGCCACTTGCAGCGCACTACGCCCAAGCCCTGATCAGTACCGAAGGGCGAACCGCCAGCGTACGGCTGCTCGGTATCACCCCCGGCCGTAATCGTCCTCGAGCCGCTCGATATCGTTCTCGTCACACACGCCCAGCTGCGTCTCGATGATGAGGAGGGGCACTGCGCCCGGATTCTCGATGCGGTGAATGCCGCCTACAGGGATGAACACCGTATCGCCCGTTCGGACCGTGGTAATCGTGTCATCCAGCGTGAACCGACCTTCTCCAGCCACGATCACCCAGTGTTCGCTGCGCAGTCGGTGACGTTGCAGCGACAGCCGCTGGCCCGGGTGTACGATGATGCGTTTGACCCGGTATCCTTCTTCATTGAGATACTCTTCCCAACGTCCCCAGGGACGGTCGTCGGCGTCAATCCAGTTGGCGGCCATATTCGGAGCAGGTTTGGGGCTTCAGG
>JAQCDI010000119.1 GCA_027620595.1 Bacteroidota bacterium
CGTCACGATCACACGGCCGTCATCCTGGATGGCGGCATGCATCCCGGTTCGCAGCGTCTCGAACGCCGCCCTGTCGACCGCTACCATCGGAAAGGCGCCTTGGTACATCTCGTCGGCCACGACGGAGGCCAGCGCCAGGAAGACATCGGCCCGGTCGGTGATGATGCCCGCCGGAGCCACGCCGCGGCGGACGGATTCGAGCAGGATGGCCGTCGTCGTGGACGAACCGCGGGTGAACGGCAATGCCAGGATGCGTCCCGCGCCCATTTCGCCCGACAGCGGATGCCGCCGGTCGATGATTTCTCCCGTGTGCTGATCATACCCGCCCCAGAACGAAAGCGGCTCGGTAGAGGCCAGGACCTGCCCTTCGGCAGTACCCGGAATGATGATGCGCCCCTTCATCTCTTTCATGCTTTCCAAGACCCCTCCTCGCGGATCACCCGACCCCGCACAGCGGATTCCACGCAGTCATTGAGCCGGCCGTAGATCACATCCACGCCCAGCAGACCCGGCGAGTAGTAGGCATACTTGGCAGAGTTGGTCATCAGGTGCTTGATGCGGCCCGGCAGCATTGGGGAGGTAAGCGGACAGGTATCGACCGTAATCTTGGCACCGAACGCCTCGATGGGCTTCAGAAGCCCCACGTGACCGGCAATCATCCGCACCGCGCGGCTGCACGTTACCAGGAATTCCACGCCGTCGGCCGCCTTGCGGCCTTTCACGAGCGGAGCCAGCGCCTTGAATTCGTCGATCGAGAAGTGCGGACTGCCCAGCACCACCATGTCGAGCGTCTCGCCCTCCGCGGTTGACAGGTCTCGGTAGGAAGCACGGAACTGGTCCATCCCCACCTCGATGACGCGCGGAGGTTCGGCGCCGTGGAAGGCTTCCTTCAAGGTCGGGGCTTCAGGGGTCACGCCCACCATGTGGAACAGCGCGATGGCGCCGGAGGAGGCTCCGCCGGCGCAAACCGCCTTGAGCTGATCCAGCGTCGGCTGCACTTCCATGCCCTCGAGCACCGGGATGCCATCGGGCGCCAGCCGTCCCAGCAGGTGTCCAAGCACCGGGTAGAAGGCATCGTCTTCCTGCAGCGCGCGCGGAATGTCCTTCATGCGCAGCAGGACCGTGCCCTTCCGCCCCTCGTCCAGATGCAGCCCGGCGCGCGGCACGCGCCCCGTAATGGCGGCGCAGATGTCCAGGAGATCCGGATAGCGCTCCGTTCGGGCACCGATCACCGAATTGTAGTAGCCGATCACGTTCGACTCACCGGCCGCAATCTGCTGACCGAATTTCGGCGCATGCTCCGTCTGGTAGGGTGCGCACGTCCACGTGGGAATGCAGCCCATGGCCTCGTAGGCCCGCATCTGGCGGGTGGCATTGGCCGCCACCTCGGACGGCACTTCCCACTCCTGCCAGCCGTGCTCATCCACCCCGCTCACATTGAGAGTCGAGGGAACACGCACCTTGGCACCGAGCGAGGCCAGGCGCTCGGCGTATTCCATCGTGGCCACGCCCATGTAGACCGTCGAGTCGATGTGGGCGGCCTCTATGTCCATGAAGCGGTCCACACCGAACACCGGAAGCATGCGCGTCAGGATCCGCATGGCCATCTCGGCCGCCGGTCCTTCCTCGCCGTGCAGGAGGGCTTGGTCGTAGGCGGTCAGCGCCATCAGCGACCCTCGGAAACGTCAAAATTGGCCAGTAATCGCACGTTGGGGTCCAGGATCAACTCGACAGCCGGGCCCCGACCGTCGGAATCGAACGACCGGCTGACCTCTGCTCCGTCGGCCGAAAGTGAAAGGGTGATCACGTCCGAGAGGCTGCCGTCCTCGAAACGTGCCTGTGCATCCACCTCGACCTCGAAGCGATAATCGGGCTGTGTCTGACGCACTTTGACGTGGACATGGCCATCTTCCATCCACCAGTTGGCGGCAATCGAGGGAATCCCGCCCTGGAACAGCCACTGGTCGAAGAACTGCTGGAGGTCCTGGCCAGATGCTTCCTCCAGATGGCGACGCAGGTCGGCTGTCTGGGCATTCTTGTTCATGAACTCGGCGTAGTAGGACGCAATGCCCGCATTGAAGACATCTTCGCCCAAGTTGCGCCGGAGCATGTGCAGGATCCATGCGCCTTTCTGGTACATCATGCCGCCCGAGACGTTGTTCAGATCCTCGATGTACGGCCGCACAAGTGCAAAATCGTAGTCGGTCTCAGCATAGAAATTGCGCACCGACTGACGGGACTGCAGCAGCCCCTGCATGAAGTTGTCCTTCCCGTAGTGATGCTCGCGGAACAGCAGCGTGTAATAGGTGGCGAACCCTTCACTGAGCCACACGTCGTTCCAGTGGTACTCCGTGACCGCGTTGCCGAACCACTGGTGGGCAATCTCGTGGATGATCACGTACTGCCACCGCATTTCCCGGTTACCCGAGACGGACGAATGCGCGTAGGCCGGAATCGAAGCGGCTTCCATGCCGCCACCCGGCGTGGCATTCGATACGATGTTGCCGAGACGCTTGTTGACGTAGGGACCGATGAGGTCCGAGTAGTAGGCCAGCACCGCCTTCGAGGGCTCGGCAAAGTCATGGAAGCCTTTCTCGCGGTCCTGCCAGTACACCCACGTCTCGATCGGCACATCACCGTATTTGTCGACCTGCTGCACGGCCATGCGCGCCACGCCGATGAAATAGAGCCACGTGGCAGTCGGCACATCGTTGACCCAGTGGGTCATCCGCATCCCGCCCTCGAGATCCGAGGACTCGGCCAGGACGCCGTTCGACGTGGACTGGTAATGCGACGGATGCACGATGATCATCTCCGTCGTGGCCTTGTCGTAGGGGTGATCCACGACCGGCAGCCAACCGCGCACGCGGGAGGACCAGTTGTCCGAGAAGAAGGTGCGATCCCCATACGTGTTGGGGCCGATATCCATGCCGTCGGCCGGAATTCCCTGGTATTCCACGCTGATCGTGATCCGCTTTCCGGCTTCCACGGGCGAACCGAGATCAATGACCAAGGCGTCGTTGGCATGGGCGTAGGAGAGCTCGGCGCCGTCCATCGTCACGCGGGTCACTTCCATGCCCTTGCCTTCCCGTTCGGCTGTCTTGCCGAGCAGGTCCAGGCGCAGCGCGGATTGGCCGGCCGTGACGTACCGGGCATCGACATCCGTCCGACCCATGACCACATCGGAGTCATCTGTCACCGTCAGGTGGAATACGTACCCCTGGATGTCGATTCCGGTGTTCTTGGGGTAGCTGTCGGAGTAATCCTGCGCGGCCACCGGGCCAACCAGCAGCAGCAGGAATAAAAGTCGTTGAATCATGGTCATCTAGAAAATGAGCGTGTACGCGGTTCCGGCCTTGGCCTTGAATCGGAGGACTCTGTGTTCCTCCATGTCTGAATCTACATCTGCCCCATCGGCTTGTATACCTGAAAGGCCTGCTGCGCGGACACGAAGTTCGCCATCCAGGTCCGGCAGGAGCGTGGCAGAGACCAGTTTCCCGTCGGACCATGCCATCTGGATACCTACATCTCCACGCGCGCGCACTCCGGCTGCCTGCCCGGTTCCCCATTCCGCGGGAAGCGCCGGCAACAGGTCGATGAATCCCTGGTGGGACTGCACAATGGCTTCCGAAATAGCGGCCGCCGCACCGAATGTACCGTCCACCTGCAGCGTTCCGAAACACCGGGAAAACAGAGAGGGAGCGGATGATTCGGTCAGATGATGCTTGAATTCGTAGAGCAGCCCATCCGGATTGTAGAGCCGGGCCCAGAGACCCAACCGCCATCCGTAGGACCATCCACAACCGCCCGTACCTCGTCGCTCGACGGAAACCCGTGCTGCCTGGGCCATTACGGGATCCTTCTCCGGCGTGATCTCACTGCCCGGATACACGCCCCACAGATGGGACAGGTGCCTATGTTCGGGTTCGATCTCGTCAAAATCCTCAATCCATTCCATGAGCTGGCCGTTCTTGCCGATCTGGTTCGGAACCAGGCGGGCCGACGCCGCGCCGGCCTCGGTAGCCAGTTCCTCATCCAAATCCAGGAGCGCCGCAGCCTCCTGGAATTCGGCCAACACTTCCCGGATGATGTGCATATCCATGGTCGGTGCGATGGCAATCGTCCGCGCCTTGAGGAAAATGCCTGTCACTTCGTCGAAGAAACGCCCATTGCCTTCCCAGGCCGGAAAATTCTCGGGCGAGTTCGAGGGAGCCGTCACCAGCCATCCCTTCTACGGGTGTTCGACCAGGATGTCCAGGAGGAATTCCACCTGTCCTTTGAGGACCGGATACATGTCTTCGAGGAATTCGCGGTCCTGCGTATAGCGGTAATGGTCGTAGAGATTGGTCATGACCCAGGCACCTCCGACCGGCCAGGCACCCCACGAGGGGCCGTCCATCGGCGTTGTCGATCGCCACAGGTCGGTATTCTGATGCAAAACCCACCCGTCCGCATTCCAGTGCTCGCGTGCCGTGCGGGCACCGGCCTCGGCCACTTCCTGCGTGAACATCCATAGCGGCTGGTTCATCTCGGACAGGTTGCCCGAATCGGCCAGCCAGTAGTTCATGGGCAGGTTGATGTTGATCGTGTACTTCGAGTCCCACGACGGATTGGCCCGATCCTGCCAGATGCCCTGCAGGTTGGCCGGTTGCGTGCCGGGGCGCGAGGAAGCGATCAGTAGATATCGTCCGAACTGGTAGTACAGGGCCGCCAGCGACGGATCTTCTCCGCCTTCTTTCAGGCGGAGGATGCGTTCGTCGGTCGGCACGTCTTTCAATGACGGTTCGCCCACAAAACCCAGATCCACGCGGCGGAACCACTGTCGGTGCTCCGTCAGGTGATCCGCGCGGATGGCAGGTTCGCTCCTATCCTTGACGGCTTCCAGCACGGCAGCCACCCGACCGGCCGCATTGGCCGACACGTCCTTGTAATTCACATGGTTCGTGGCGGCCGCAATGACCAGTGTTGCGCTGTTGGCGCCTTCGACATACAGGGTGCGGTAATCTGCCCGGACCTGGCCCCCGTCCGTGCGCGCATCAACGCGGGCTTCATAGCGCATCTGCCCCTCGATGCCCAGATACGTTGAGCTCCTGCCTGTGAGACGAAGCTGATTGGGCTCGATGGCGTCCATCTGGAAATATCCCGTACCGTAGTTGGAGTGGGCCGTATTCCGGATGCCATGCATGTTGGCCGAGAAGGTGATCGACCCGGGCTGACTCGCCATCAGATGTACCACGATGACCTGGTCCGGCTCACTGGCGTACACATCGCGCGTATAGGTCACCCCGTCCACGGCGTATGTGGTACGGGCGATCCCTGTATCCAGATCGAGTTCGCGGCGATAGTCGGTGGCGTCCTCATGTCCGGGAAGGTGCAGATACAGATCCCCGAACGGCTGGTACTTCATCTGCTCGTACGGAATGCCCATCATGGTCCGGCCAAACAGGTCGTGGGCCTTGGCATACTCTCCGGCAAAGAGCAAGCGCTGGATTTCGGGCAGGGCAGCGTGAGCGCCGTCCTGGACCGGATCGTATGGACCACCCGACCAAAGCGTCTCCTCATTGAACTGGATGCGTTCGGCGGCCGGGTTGCCGAAAACCATGGCCCCGAGGCGACCGTTGCCTACCGGCAGGGCATGCTCCCATTGGGCCGCCGGTTCATCATAAAAAAGGACGGTTTCCTGGGCCTGGGAAGGCCACACCAGGCTGAAAAAGGCAAGGATGAGCAGGTTTCTCATTGGTTTCCTCCGGGTGGGGTGAGTTCGTCGAGGGTTTCAATGACCATGGGCATGGGGCCGGCGGGCATGCCGCGTTCGGCTTTATGGGCTTCTACCATGGCACGAACATCGGCCAGCAATTGGCGGGCGTCAAAGACGATTCCGTCCTTGATGGTGTACTTCACGCCACCGACGCGCTCCACCTCCTGTGTGTCATCGTTGAGGCGGATCCAGCCCGTTCCATACAGCACCTTGAGATTGGCCAACGGGTTTTCGGGCACCAGGACCAGATCGGCCTTCTTGCCCACCTGGATGGTTCCGATCTCGTCGTCCATGCCCAGGGATTCGGCGGCCTGGTTCGTGGCGCTGCGGATCACTTCCAGCGGATGGAATCCGGCCTCGCGCATCAATTCCATCTCCTGGATGTAGCCGAAGCCATAGAGATTGTAGATATAGCCCGAATCGGAACCCAGCGTGACCCGGCCGCCGCGATTCTTGTATTCGTTGACGAACGTCATCCACAGCTGGTAATTCTCTTTCCAGTCCATCTCGTTCTCCGTGGTCCAATAGAACCAGTAGGAACCGTGGGCGGCGCGGCTCGGGCGATAGAAGTCCCAGAGCGCGGGCAGCGTGTAGATACTGTGCCATTCCCGGCGGCTCTGGGCCATGAGGTCCCGGCTGGCCAGGTAGGGGATGAACGTCGGATCGAGCGTGAAGTCGAGGGCCAGCAGCGAATCCATGACCATGTTCCAGTGGTCGGAGAACGGCGGAGCCGCCTGTTTCCAGAGGCGACCCGCCTCGGCGAAACGGTGGGATTCGTCCTGGTAGTTGTAGTCCACCGGATAATTCTGGATGACCCGGTCCTCGAAGAGCGCTTCGGGCAGGCCGTACCAGTGCTCCATCGAGGTCAGCCCCAGGCTGGCCGTGCGCAGGACATTCATGCGCGTAACATCCAGCTGCGCATGGTGTTCGGTCGAGCGAAGACCCTGCTTCCGGGCTTCGTCGAGCGCCGCCTCCATGACCGGGGGCGGGGCGCCGAAGAACTTGATGCCCTGCACGCCCAGGGCGGCCACCCAGCGCACCCATTCGCGGGCGTCCTCAGGCGTGGCAATGGGACGGTCGAACCCCCGGCCGAAGATGGGGTAGGCCTGGATGCGAGGACTCGTGATCTTGTTCTGGTCGGAAAGGCGCTGCATCTCGAGCACCCATTCGGGTCCGCGCGAACCCACGACCCGGGAGGTCGTGATCCCGTGGGCCATCCACAGCTTGGTCACGTATTCGAGCGGCGTGCCCTGACCGGAGTCCTCCGTGTGCGGATGGGCATGCATGTCGATGAAGCCCGGAAGGATAAACATGCCCGTGGCGTCGATCTCGCGTGTACCGGGCGCCGGTCGTCGGGCCGGATCGATGGGCAGGCCGGGATAGCCGACCACGCGGACTTCGGCAATACGGTCGTTCACGACGACGATGTCCACCGGCCCGACGGGCGGCGCCCCCGAGCCTTCGATCATCGTGGCGCCCCGGATCACGAGACGATCGTACGGACCCTCGCCATCCGTACCGTAACCGAAATCATCGACCTGACGGGCCGACGCAGGAATGACGACGAGGGCTGCGAGGAGCAGCACAGACAGGAAACGCATGGCAGACCGGTGTGGGTAGATCGAGCCGCCAATGTACGGGCCGGGCTGCAATTTAAAAGCCGTTCCTGCACATCACCGACCGATTCCGGAAGCACACCGGCTCGTGAGGACGGTTCGCCCGTATATCAATCCGGCCGGACGGACCGTG
>JAQCDI010000120.1 GCA_027620595.1 Bacteroidota bacterium
TGATGGTGAGCGTGTCGCCAACGGGGGTGCCGTAGCGGAACGCCCAGGGTTCGCTTACCATCACGACGTCCCGCTCCACCATGGCCTGGCGCAGGTCGTACGCGGGCAAGGCGGCATAGCGACCCGGCTCGAGCGCCCGGGGACGGGGCTCTGTGACGATGAGGTCCGAGGTTCGCCCGTCAATATCCACGCGGGCAGTGCGCACCGAGTAGGCCTCCCGGACACTCGGGTGGGACCGGATGCGGGCTTCGACGGCTGGATCGATGGAGGCATCGTTACGTCGGAAAACCAGACCCGGCGGGGAGATGTAGACATCGGCCTCGAGGGAGTAGCGCAACCAGGTATCCACGGTGGTCCGGAATGAATCCACCATGATCCCCACGCCGGAGGTGGCGGCAACGGCCACGGTAAGGGCGGCAATGGCCACGGCCGAGCGACTCAGCGTATGCCGGATCCCCGAGGCAGCCATGCGGCCCACGACGCCCAGAAGGGTGCCCGCCACAGGCCGCAGAACCCGGCTTCCCAGGTCCACGAGCACAGGCGTCCAGATGGCGGCGGCCAGGATGAAGCACAGGATACCGACATAGCTCAGCGGAATGGAGCTGCCGGAAATGCTCAGCAAGGCGGTGCCTGCCAAGGCCAAGACAACGCCCGAAAGCACCCATTTCGTCAGTTGGCCGCGGGTTCGGACTTCTTCTTCGGAGCGTTGCAGTACTGTACTTGGCGGGCGACGGGTGGCCTCCCGTGCAGGTGCCAACGTGGCCAGCAACGTACCGCCGATGCCCACAAGGAGCCCTTTGGCCAATCCGAACAGATCAGGCTGCACGTCACGGACCCGCACGGTGAAGTAGAGGTCACTGATGGACTGTGTCACCAGTCCCGTCAGTCCCTTGCCCAGCAGCCATCCGCCGGCGAGGCCGATGGCCGATCCTGCCAACCCGATGACTACGGCTTCGGCCAGGATGAGCCGCCGGATCTCGTTTGCGGTGACGCCCAGGCCGCGCAAGCGACCGATCAGGGGGCGGCGCTGCACGACCGAGAAGGTCATGGTGTTGTAGATGAGGAACATGCCCACGACCATGGCCAGCAGGCTCATGGCTGTGAGGTTGAGCGAGAAGGCCTGGGTCATCTGCTCCAGCGCGCCGGATCGGGCCGTGGACGCCTCGATACGAGCGGCCGCAGGCAAACGGTTTTCCAGGCGGCCCAGGATGTTTTCGCGCTGATCAGCGTCATCGGGAAGGATCAAGTCAATGCGGCACAGGAATCCTTCCGCGTCCAGAAGGGACTGCGCGCTGGAAATGTCCACCACCAGCAGATTGTCGAGCGCCCGATCAGCGAGGCCATCATTCGGCGCCAAGAGGGATTGGATTTGAACTGAATCGACGCGACCCTCTCGATGGAGCGGAAGCCAATCACCCTCCTTTACACCCAGGGCAGCGGCCGTCCCGACGGAGAGCAGGCCGGAGGGTGGACCTGAGAAAAAGGCGCCCAGATCGATACCGCTGCCGGGGCCACCGGTCCAGGTGCGGAAGGGTTCATCCGCCAGCGGATCGATGCCCAGGACCTGCACAACGGTGCCTTGCGCGCTTCCGGCCCGGGCATGGCCCTCGATTACGGGCGCAGAGTTGCGGAATCCAGTTTCAAGACGGACACTCCGGTACACGCTGTCGGGAAGGGCTCCGTCTCCGGGGACGATGGCGTGGGTTGCGCGTCCCGCAACGGTTTCGGTGGAGAGTCGGAAGGCGGTCCGGGCGCTGTCATTGGCCAGATCGATACCCACCACGACCGCCACGCCGAGCGCCACTCCCAGGATGGACAGCCCCATGAGCAGGGGGTGTCGGGCCAGGTAGCGACGGCTGTTCCGGCGCAGGAGCGGTCCGGGAAGGAGGGGGGCTGCGGGACGTTTCATGGGATCAGCGGTCCTGGGCCGCCTCGGCAGCGGAGACTTCCGTCAGGAGGCCGCCCTGCAGGGAAAACACGCGGTCGGCCAGCGAGATGATGTCCCGGTCGTGGGTGGCAATCAGCATGGTGCGACTGCGGTTGTGCACCAGGGATTCCAGGATATCCATGACGGTGGCGGCTGTCCTGAAGTCGAGGTTGCCCGTCGGTTCGTCCGCAAGAACGAGCAGGGGATCGTGGGCCAGCGCCCGCGCAATGGCCACCCGCTGCTGTTCTCCACCCGAGAGGCGGTCGGGAAAGGTATCGGCTCGATCGGCCAGTCCCACGTCCTGCAGCACAGCCAACGCTTGTTCGTCGGTTCGCCCGTTCTTTTTTCCTGCCAGTTCGAGGGGCAGGAGAATGTTCTCCCGGACGGTGAGCGTCGGGATGAGGTTGAAGGACTGGAAAATGATACCCAGCGCGTGTCGGCGGAACAGCGTCCGGTCGGTGTCGGACATGCGGGTCAGATCCGTGTCCCCGAATCGTACGGAGCCGGAGGTGGGCACATCCATGCCGCTTATCAGGTTGAGCAGGGTGCTCTTTCCCGAACCGCTGCGTCCAAGCAGGACCACGAGCTCGCCGCGCCGAACCGAGAAGGAAACGTCCGAAAGCACGAGCCGCTCGCTGGCGCCTTCGAGGTAGCTCTTGCTCAGGCCGGAAACGTCCAGCAGCCGATCGGAAAGGGAGGTCATGGGGAAGCGTCGGTATGGTGTGCTCTTTGGAGGGCGGCCGCGCCGGCATGTTACCGCCCGGGATGTGGCAAAACCATGAAATCCGGCTGCATCCGGCAGGCAACAAATCCGGTTTACCCGTACTATGGTTACAGTAATCCGGGACCCTATCTGACCGCACATGCCACTGCGCTCCGCCTCTGCCAATCCGTCTGTCCGCCTCGTGGAAATCGGCTGGGAAGTCTGCAACCAGCTGGGAGGCATCTATACCGTCCTTCGTTCCAAAGCGCCGGAAATGGTGGAGGAGTGGGGTGATCGGTATGTGCTTCTCGGACCGTTGAACCGCTCCCAGGCGGCCATCGAATTCGAGGAGGAGCGCGTCGGGGATGGATTCGATGAAGCCGCAGACGTGCTTCGGAAACAGGGCTTCGAGGTGCAGGTGGGTCGGTGGCAGGTGTCGGGTAAGCCGCGGGCCGTTCTTATCGGCCTGGATGCCCTGCGCGCGCACATTCCGGAGCAGACCGAGCGGCTGGCCGAAAAGCTGGAAGTGGAGATTCCGGAAGAAGATACCCTTGTGGCCGATGTGGTGGCTTTTTCCATCGGTGTCGAGTGGTTCCTCTCTGCGCTGGAATCCGTACGTCCGGAGCATACCGTGCTCAGCCATTTCCACGAATGGATGGCGGCCGTGGCCCTGCCGCTCATGCGCGCGGATGGCTGGAAGGGCAAGACCATCTTCACCACCCACGCCACGCTCATCGGCCGCTACATGGCCATGAACGAGGATCGCTTCTACAGCCGCCTGGCCGAGTTCGATGCGGACAAGGAGGCCGAACACTACGGCATCCTGGCTCAGCACCTGCTGGAGAAGGCGGCCGCGCATGCCTGTGACGTCTTTACGACCGTGTCGGGCATTACGGGGCAGGAGTGCCGCTACCTGTTGGGGCGGAGGCCGGACGAGTACGTCCCCAACGGCCTGAACGTCAAGCGCTATCTGGCGCTGCACGAACTGCATCAGCTGCACGCCGAGTATCGGTCCCAGCTCCACGAGTTCACGATGGGGTATTTCTTCCCGTCATACTCCTTCGATCTCGAGCAGACGCTCTACTTCTTCACCTCAGGGCGGTTCGAATTCCGCAACAAAGGCATGGACCTGACGCTCGAGGCCCTGTCGGCCCTGAACCGGAGGCTGCAGGAGAGCGGTTCGCGCAAGACCGTGATTTTCCTCTTGATCACCAATGCGCCGGTGCGGAATCTGGCGGTCCACAGCCTGGAATATGCCACCATGTTCCGGGAATTCAAGGTCATTGCCCGTGAGGTGACTGACGAGGTGCGCAAACACCTGATCGAGCAGCTGGCCTCGGGCGGCAAGTTCGACCTCAATGAACTGGTCCCCGAATACTGGCAGCTGCGCATCCGCCGCGCACAGTACGCTTGGAAGCGGGACTGGCTGCCACCCATCGTGACGCATGACGTGGTTGACGATGCCCAGGACCCCGTGCTCAACAAGATCAGGGAGCTCGAGCTCTTCAACAACGCCCACGACAAGGTCAAAGTGGTCTACCATCCCGAATTCGTGCGCTCGACCAGCCCGCTCTTCGGCATGGACTATGAGGAGATGATCCGTGGCTGCCACCTGGGCGTCTTCCCGAGCGCCTACGAGCCGTGGGGGTACACGCCCCTCGAAACGCTTGCCATAGGGATTCCCGCCATCAGCTCCGATCTGGCGGGATTCGGTGCCTACGCAGCGGAGTATCGCCGTCTGCACCAACGTGCCGGGCTGTATGTCGTGAACCGGCGAGGCAAACCCCGCGAGGAGTCCGTGGCCCAATTGGCCGACATGATGTTCCAGTTCTCCCAGCAGGACCGGCGTCAGCGCATCGCGCAGCGAAACCGGGCGGAGAACTTTGCCCAGCACTTCGACTGGTCGCAGCTGATCCACCACTATCACGATGCACACCTGTTGGCGTTGCAGCCACAGGAAGCGTAGGAAGAAGGGCATTTCGGGCGGCGCGGATCAACCCCGCAGATGCCATTAGATACGAATGACCGCGCCGCCCGCGCGTCCGGTGTTCAATTCCTGACAAAGCCATCAACAACGCGCTGATCGTAGCGCTCCAGCGTTCGGGCGTGCCAGCTCTGGTCGATGACCCAGATCGGCGGGGGATGGGTGGCTTCCCACACCTCCAGAGAGCGGCGCAGGGTGGCCATTCGTCCCGGCTCCATGGCTGCGAGGTCGGTGTTTTCGGAGAGGTCTTCGGCCAGGTTGAAGAGCCAATGCTCACCGGCAGGGGTTCGGACCAGTTTCCAGTCTCCGGCGCGGACCGCTGCCCCCCATTCCATTTTCCAGAACAGCGTGTCATGCGGGGCGGCGTCGGTCTGTCCGGTCATCAGGGGCAGCAGGTCCGCACCGTCGAATGCACGGTCCGGTGGAAGGTCCTGGCCTGCCGCTGCGAGGAAGGTGGGCAGCACATCCAGCGTGATGACCGGTTCGTCCCGGACGCCCGCAGCGGGGATGGTGCCGGGCCACGACATCAGGAATGGCACGCGGATGCCGCCTTCGAGCGCCGTTCCCTTGGCCCCACGCAGGGGCGCGTTGAGCGATCCGTTGAAAGGCATGGCGCCGCCGTTGTCGTTGGCAAAGAAGATCAGGGTGTTCTCCCGCAGGCCCTCGGCTTCGAGCGCATCCACGATGCGGCCGACATTGTCATCGAGGGAGCGCATCATGGCGGCATACTGGGCCCTTACCTCGGTCTGGAATCGCTCCAACTCTTCCGGAAGCAGGTCCGGCCGCGGCTGCATCGGTGTGTGGGGCGTGGTGAAGGACACGTACAGGAAAAACGGTTCATCCCCGTGGCGCCGGATGAATTCGATGGCCTGCGACCCGAATTCGTCGGTCAGGTAGTCCAGCGAATCGGGATGCACGGAGTCCATGCCGCGCTCAATGTCCCGGTTCCGGCCGCTCCAGAACGGGCCGCTGCCTTTGCGCATGCCAAAGAATTCGTCGAACCCGCGGTGCGTGGGGTGGAAGTGGTCCTCAAGACCCAGATGCCATTTGCCCACCAGTCCGGTGGCATAGCCGGCGTCGGACAACCAGTCGGCTATCGTGCGTTCCGTCAGGGGCAGCCCGCGCGCCGAATCGGGCACTGCAGGATCCGGCTTGCCCGGCAGGTTCAGTTCGTGCCCGAAGCGTTGCTGGTAGCGGCCCGTAAGCATACCGGCCCTGGAGGGGGAGCAGACCGAAGCGGTTACGTACCCGTTGCTGAAACGGACGCCCGAAGCGGCCAGCCGGTCCAACTGCGGCGTGCGGATGGTCTGGCTGCCGTGGAACCCGAAATCGGCATATCCGGCATCGTCCGAGAAAAGGATGATCAGGTTGGGTGGCGGCGAACCGGCTTCCTCGGCCGCCGGACAACCGGTCAGCAGAACGAGAAGCAACGGTAAAATCAGGCCATGCATGCGGCGGGGGAGGAACATGTGGTTCGTCGTTGGTTCGAATACGCATATTCCCGGTTTGCACGGACACAGTCAACGCCGCCGGACCCGCACCTGTCACCGAATTACCAAGATGACCATGCGCATCCTGTCATTCCTTCTGCTTTCGTTCCTGCTCCTGGCTCCGTCTGCCGTGGCCCAGGAGTCCGCGTCAGCCAAGTGGGTGGACGTATCCGGCGAAGGCTGGGTCTACTACAACCTGGCCGAAAATCGTGTGGCCTCGGAACAGGAGGCCGGATTCGGCGCCTGGGATGTGGCCTTCCAGGGTACCACCGTCAAGTTCAATGGTCCTTCCCAGCTGCTTTCGATGGCCTTTGACCAGGTCCACATCGTGCCCAACGAAGGCTACGCCCAGGAAGAAGACGGAACCTCCCAGTTGCCGACCGACGCAGAAAGCCGTTGGTTCGACTACGATTTCAACACGCACGTCATCTCGGCCCGCCCCGCCCGGACGGCCGTGTTCAAGGGACGTGATGGGCGCTGGGGCAAACTGAACATCACGGACTACTACAAAGTGGTCTTCGGCGCCGCCCCGATCCCGCGCCAGCTGTCTTTCCGCTGGATGATTGCCGCCCAGGACAGCCCGATGTTCCATTGATCGGAGGCGAGGCGCTGAGGATCGGAGGCTGAGGGGCGCTCAGCTCACATCAGATTGCCCAGCTCCCCGGTCTTCTCCGCTGGGCAGAACAAGTAGTCATTGCCCTCCAGCCGATCCCGCTCCAATGAGTCGATGGGTATCAGGCCGTCGGTGCCCACGGCAAACACGGCATAATCCAATTCGTCCAGAAGCTGGTCGAGGGCTGCTTCGATGCGTCCGTGGAGCACCTCACACAGGATCAATGGACGGTGGGATCGAATCGTCTCCTTGGCGCCCTGGATGACGCGGTCTTCCGTGCCCTCGGTGTCCAGCTTGATGAGGGAAATAGGCCCAGTCCGGCCGCTTTTCAGGATGTCATCCAGCCGGGCCGTCGGAACGGTAATGGCTTCGCGGTTCTCCGTGCTTGCCTTCTCGTCGAGCGAGCCGGTACCACCCAGATGGGATCGCAGATAGGCGAACTTGGGATTGAACGGAGCATGGAAGGTTGCCGAGCCGGTGACGTCCGAGACAGCAAGTGGAAAGGTGTCGATATCGGTCAGTCCATTCAGTGCCAGGTTCTGCTGCAGGAAGGCATATGCGGCCGGAAGAGGCTCGAACGACAGCACTCTTGCGTCCGGGTTGTAGGCACGGGCCAGAACCGAGTAGAGCCCCAGGTTGGCCCCGATGTCGAGGAAGGTGGTGGACCGGGAAACCAGGGCCTTGAATACCCGATGGACACCGGGCTCGAATCCATCCAGACCCTCCCAGTAGAACTGCTTGCCCTGGTAGCTGGTCGGATTCACGGCCAGTCGGATACGG
>JAQCDI010000121.1 GCA_027620595.1 Bacteroidota bacterium
GGCGGGATCGCAGATCCCGCCCGCCGTTTTGCTCTGAAGCCACAGCAACCCGATGTCCCAACCGCTCAAGCCCCTCCTTGCAAGCCTGCTGCTCCTGGTCCTGATGGCGCCCGCCTCCTCCCGGGCGCAGACGGCCACCAAACCGGGCAGCGACAACATGAAGGTCCAGGGCCACCTGCCGCTCGGAGGCCCCGAATCGGTGGCCGACATCGAACTGGAGCAGGAGCTGGATCGCCCCTACGCCTACGTGGCCAAGGCCCGCTACAGGGACAACTACCCCCGCGGGATGGACATCATCGACCTGAGCGATCCCGCCAAGCCGAAGCTGCTCAAGCGCTGGATCAACAGCAACGATGATCTGAATGCCGGGGTCGGTGGCCTCGACATCAAGCAGTTCAAGCACGCAGGCCGCTACTATGTGGTCCTCTCGATGCAGTTCAGCCAGGGGCCGGACCGGGATCTGGGAGCGGTCGTCTTCGACGTGACCGGCTTGCCGGACGCGAGCAAGGTCAAGGAAGTGGCCCGCATCCGCGAGCCGGAGATCCCCGGGGGCTTCCACAACATTTTCATCTACAAGCATTCCAACGGTACGCCGTACCTGATCACCACCATCTCGGGTCCGGGCGCCAACGTCTACGACCTGTCCAAGGTGGTGTCCGGTAATGTGGAGGACGCCCTTGCCGGCAACATCCCCGTCCCTGGCGATCAGGCCGTACGCCGCGGCTACCACGACATGTATGCCGCGTGGCATCCGGACACGCAGGAAGACCGCTTTTACGGGGGCGGCGCGGGCGGCTATTTCATCTACGACATCACGGATGTGGGCAACCCCGAACTGCGTGTCACCCTCACCGGCATTCCGGGCGTCAGCTACGGCCATACCTTCACGCCCAGCCCCGACGGCCGCTACGTGATTGCCGAAACGGAGTACCAGTATGCGCCGCTGCGCATCTTCGACCTGCAGCCGGCCCTCGACGGAGAGCGGACCAACATCAATTACCCCATCTCGGCCTGGACCGCCAACTGGAAGAATCTGGTCCACAACCACGAAGTGCGCTGGCCCTACGTCTTCGTCAGCGGCTACCTGGACGGCCTTCAGGTCTTCTCGCTGGAGGACCCGGAGAACCCCCGCACGGTGGGCTACTATGACACCATCATCAATGCCACGGGCGGCGTGATGGACGGCGCCTTCGGCGTCGATGTCCGCAACGCGGACGGCCTCATCGTCGTCTCCGATGGATCGACCGGCTTCTGGTCTTTCCGCATGGAGGGCTTCAACGGCTGGAATGGCGAAGACTACGGCGTTCCGAATATCTCTTCCGTCCAGGACTGGGACGAGGAATCCAAGGAAGGCACGCGCTGACCCGCTACTGAAACAGAACAGATCACTCACTGACTGCGAGCACCATGAAACGAATCACATTCCTTCTCCTGGGCCTGTTCATCACGGCTTTCGCGTTCCGGCCGGCCGGTGCCCAGGACACCCCCTGGACGCCCACCAACCCGGGCAGCGAGAACATGGAGGTCCTCGGGCACATTCCCCTCGGACCAACGCTCAGTGTGGCTGACATGGACCTTGAGCAGGAGCTCAGCAGGCCCTACGCCTACGTGGCCCGGATGCACTATGCCGATGCCGGCGAGAAGGGCACCGACATCGTGGACCTGTCGGACCCGGCCAATCCCAAGGTGATCTACCGCTGGCGGATCGAGAACCAGGATATCCACATGAAGACCGGCGGCATGGACGTCAAGTACTTCAAGTGGAAAGGCCGCTACTATGTGGTCCAGTCCCTGCAGTTCGGCGCGGGCGGCCCGAACCATGACCTGGGCGCCGTGGTGCTCGACGTAACGGGCCTGCCGGATGCGTCCACGGTGCACGAAGTGGCCCGCATACACGAACCCGAAACCCCGGGTGGCTTCCACAACATCTTCGTCTACAAGCACTCCTCGGGTCGGGTATTGCTCCTGACCACGGTCTCCGGAGCCTTTGCCAACGTCTACGACCTGGGCATGGTGGTCGAGGGCGATGTGGCCAATGCCCGCGTGGGGCGCATCCCGACTCCCGCCGAGGATTCGCGCCGCGGCTACCATGACTTCTACGCCGGATACCACACCGACACCGGCACCGACCGCTTCTACGGCGGCGGCACGGGCGGCTACTACGTCTACGACTTCACGAACATACAGAAGCCGGAGCTGCTCGTCACGCTGACCGGCATTCCGGGCGTCCGCGGCGGTCACACGTTCACGCCGGGGCCGAATGGCCGCTACGTCGTTGCCGAAACCGAGTACAAGTATGCTCCCCTGCGCATCTTCGACCTCAAGCCGGCACTCGACGGCGAAGTGTCGAACATCAACTACCCCATCTCGGCCTGGACACCGCACTGGGAAGGCCTGGTGCACAACCATGAAGTGCGCTGGCCCTATGTCTTTGTCAGCGGCTATCACGACGGCCTGCAGGTGTTTTCCATGGAAGACCCCGAGAATCCCCGCACCGTGGGCTACTACGACACCTACACCGGACCCCGCCACGTGGGCGGCATGGCCGGCGGCGTGGCCAACGGCGCCTTCGGCATCGATGTCCGCAACGAGGATGGCCTGATTGTCATTTCCGACATGACCACCGGCTTCTGGACGTTCCGCATGGAAGGCTTCAACGGCTGGAACGGCGAGGACTATGGCGTGCCGAACGTCTCCTCGGTCCAGCACTGGGATGAGGAATCCCGCGAAGGCACCCGGTAGGGATACGGGCGAACCGGAATTCCTGCGGTTCGCCCCCCTGATCGTCGATTTTCGGACGCCCGGCACGAACCCGTGCCGGGCGTCCGTGTAATAGGGACCATCCTGAGGAGCCTGATCCCGGCTCCGCAACACGCATCCCCTTCATTCCTCACGGGACCCATGTTTGCTTCCCTGCTGGCCTCCCTGTTGATCGGCTTCCCGCCGGCCGCGCCCGAACGGCCGGTCGAGTGCCTGCTTCCGGCCGATCCCGACTACTACCGCGTCGAGCTGGTGACCACGCGCAAGGTGCCCGGTGCACGGCTCGCCACCGGACACGGAGCTGTCACCTATGCGGCATCTCCCTTCGGCGTCAGCATTTCCCCGGAAGGCTCCTACCGCATGAACATCGACATCCAGGTGGGCAACGTCCGTCTGGATGGGGACAAGGAGCTTGTGGCCTGGGTCACTACGCCGAACCTCGACCAGATTGAGCGCTTCGGCGCGTTGGATGTCGATGGTCGGGTTTCTGGGCAGACCGATTTCAACAAATTCCTGCTCGTCGTGACACTTGAGCCCAAAGGCGGGCAGCCGGGTCCCATGTGGACCGGACCCGTCGTCGTGCGGGGCATGTCCCGCAGCGGCCTGATGCACACCATGGCCGGTCACGGCCCGTTCGAAACCGAACCCTGCGCCGTTTACGGTTACTGATTCCCATGATGACGTCCAACCGACTGCGACTCCTTGTCGCTCTGCTCCTTGCGGCCCCCGTGGCCAGCGCCCAGGACGGCATGGATCATTCCATGCACATGCATCACGACATGCCGATGTCGGACAGCCTGGTGTGGCGCATGGTCCCCATGGAAGGGATGACCATGCCCATGATGCCGGAAATGATGGATGACGTGCCCGAAGTAGGGGCCTTCCTTCCCGGATTCGGCATGGATGCGGCCATGCTCCCCGAAGCCAGGCCATCGGAGATCATCGACATGGCCGACGGGGACACCCTACGCATGGACGCCTCCTTCGTGCGCCGCACGATTGCCGGCAAGGAATACGTCATGATGGCCTACGGCGGCATGTACCCCGGTCCCCTGATCCGGGCCGATCGCGGCTCGAAGGTCGTGGTCGAGTTCACGAACAACATCGACATGGCCACCACCGTGCACTGGCACGGTCTGCGCCTCGACAACGCCTTCGACGGCATCCCCGGGCTGACCCAGGCGCCCATCCTGTCCGGCGAGACCTTCACCTATGAGCTGAAATTCCCGGACACGGGGATGTACTGGTACCATCCGCACATGCGCGAGGACGTGCAACAGGACCTGGGGCTCTACGGCAACATGCTCGTCGACCCGACCGAGGAGGACTACTATGCGCCCGTCAACCGGGAAGTACCCCTGATCCTCGATGACATCCTGATCGATGCCAACGGGATCCTGCCCTACGGCGAGGAAGCTCCGACGCATGCCCTGATGGGCCGCTTCGGCAACGTGATGCTGGTCAACGGCATCACGGACTACAATCTCGATGTCCAGGCCGGCGAGGTGGTGCGTTTCTACCTGACCAACGTGGCCAACACGCGCACCTTCAACGTGGTCTTCGGCGGTGCCCGCATCAAGGTCATTGCCGGGGATGTGAGCAAGTATGAGCGCGAGCAGTTCGTCGAGAGTGTGGTCATCGCGCCGGCCGAGCGCTACATCGTCGATGTCCATTTTGACGAAGCCCGCACTTTCGAGATCACCAATTCCATCCAGGGGATCGACCATTTCCGCGGCACCTTCGTCCCTGAAGTGCGCACCCTGGGCACGGTGACCGCCAGCGGGAAAACCGACACCGATCTGGCCACCGCCTTCCGCGAAGAGCGGCAGAACGCCGACACTAAGGCCGACATCGACGCTTTCCGGCGTTATTTCGATCACAACCTGCGCCTGACCATCGAAACCAACGGCCTGCACCCGCTCACGATGCGCATGATGGAGGTGGATACCCTCTACTTCCCGCCCATCGAATGGAACGAGGGCATGCCCATGATGAACTGGCTCTCGACGGGGGACGAAGCCCGCTGGACCCTCCTCGACGAGGATACAGGCAAGAAGAGCATGGAAATCAACTGGGACTGGAAGGTGGGCGATGTGGTCAAGATCCGCATCTTCAACGACCCGAAATCCTTCCACCCCATGAACCACCCGTTCCACGTGCACGGACAGCGCTTCGTGGTGACCCATATCGATGGCGTCGAAAACCGGAACATGGCCTGGAAGGACACAGCCATCATTCCCGTGGGCTCGACCGTGGATATCCTGGTGGACGTGACCAATCCAGGGAAATGGATGGCGCACTGCCACATTGCCGAACACCTCCATGCTGGCATGATGCTCGGCTTCACGGTGCGGGGAGCGGGGGATGCTCCGGAAGTGGGCCGCTGATTCAATCTGGTTCGGGCGAACCGGTTCTCCGGCGGTTCGCCCGTAAAATCCTACTGCCGGGCCTTGATCAGCGCCTCGATGTGGGCAATCATGGCCACCCCGTTCTCGTTGCCAGGATCGAGCTGCACCGAAGTTTCGTAGTGCTCGAGCGCTTCCTGCAGGCGTTCGGCGGCCAGAAGCGCTTCGCCGAGGGAGTCGTGCACGTTTCCTGAACGGGGATAGAGTTCGGTGTTGAACGTGAAGATGCCGACGGCCTCTTCCACCATGCCCTGACGCAGCAGGCGATATCCGAGGGCGTTCAGGGTGGTTTCCTGGAAAGCATCGGCTGGCATGGTGGATCGAGCCGCCTCGTAGGCGCGGCGCACCGCCGGCATGCCCCCGGACACCAATTGCAGCTGGAGCTGGCGCCCGAGCTGATAGACCGGATCGTCATACTGCTGGTAATTCAGCCATCGCACGGCCGTCTGCGGACCGCTGATGATCGACTCGAACAGCGTGTGCAGTACCAGCATACCGTTGGCGCTGTTGCTGAGCATGACAAAGCCTTTCCGGGCTTCGGGAGTGACATAGGCAAAGCTCTTGTACCCGGCATTGTCCCCCCATTCCCAGAGCGCCGAGCCCTCCATCGTGGGCTGGATTCCCCAGCCCAGTCCCCAGAAAATGCCATCCAGGGCATCCACCTGGGCCAGTTCCATGTCCCTGTGCAACCGGCGTCCAAGGGCTTCGGACTGCCGGACACCGATCAGAAACAGCGCATAGTCCCGCGCCGTGGTGTGCAGACCGACGGCCCCATCGGCCGTGGGCGGAACGTATTTGTCCTGCGCCACTCCCATGTCATTGTGGCCCACGGCGATACGGGTGCCATAATCGGACTGCCAGATGAAACTCGAACTCGTCATGCCGAAGGGCTCGAACACATAGGTATGGGCCAGCTCCTCGAGCGTGGAACGCGTAAGCGTCTCCATGACATGCTGAAGGAAGAGGAAGCCCTCCCCGGAATAGGTGAAATAGCTGCCCGGCTCGAACAGGATGGGCAGCGGTTGTCCGGGCAGACGGAAATTGGGAAAGCCCGCCGTGTGCGATAGGACCATGCGCGGCGTGATGCGCTGATAGCGCACATCGTGGGCCGCCACCGGCCAGGGGGCAATCTCGGCCAGCGGCTTGTCCAGGTCCAGCTTGCCCTCGGCCACCAGACTCAGCGCGATCCAGGCCACCACCGGCTTGCTCAGGGACTCTGCCTCGAAAACGGTGTTCTCGGTAATCGGCGGGTGGGTCTCCGTGCTGCGTTCACCGGCCGTCAAGACACGGGTCACCGTCCCGTCTTCGATGACGGCCACCGTCATTCCGGTGATCTCGGCCTCGGCCACGAGCGCGGGCAGGTCGAGCGACTGGGCGCGGGCATCGAGGACCCCCAGAAGCAGGCTGGCAAGCAGGAACGAACGGAATCGGCGCATGGGAACGGATGGAGTCGGACAGGAGTGCGCTAAAGCGCCGGACCCGACGACGGTTCCACCGGTATATGCTTTTGACTCCCAATCACACCGGATCCATGCACCGACGACACTTCCTTCGCACTTCTGCAGGCGTCCTCAGCCTTGCAGCCCTACCCCTTCCGCTTCTGGCCGCTCCACGATCCGGTCTGTTCACGCCCATCCGGCGCGGCGTGGGTCGGTTCGAAGACCGGGGAGGGACCATTGGATGGCTCATCAACCAGGATGGCGTGGTCGTCGTGGACACCCAGTTTCCCGAGTCCGCCGCCGAGTGCCGCAAAGGCCTGGATGAGCGTTCGGGAAGGGGCCTGGATTGGCTGATCAATTCGCATCACCATGGGGACCACACGCGGGGCAATGCCGCCATGGCCGACTCGGAAACCACGCTGGTGGCCCACGCCAATGTACCCCCGCTGCAGACGGCCCAATATGCAGATCGGGGATGGAACGAACCGCTTGTCGCCGCCACCACATTCCAGGAAACGTGGACACAGGATGTGGGCGACGAAACGGTTCGGCTGTCCTGGTTCGGTCCCGCGCACACGTCCGGAGATTCGGTAATCCATTTCGAGAAAGCCGATGTCGTGCACATGGGGGACCTCGTCTTCCATTATCGCTCGGCTGTGATCGATCTGAACGGCGGAGCGGACACCCGCAATTGGATGACGCTTCTGGAGCAGGTGCACGACCGGTTCTCGGACGACACCGTCTTCATCTTCGGGCATGCAAACCCCGCCCATGGTGTACTCGGGACCCGCGCCGATCTGCTGATCATGCGGGATTATCTCGAGGCCTTGCACGGAGCTGTGGCCCGGGGCATCCAGGCCGGCCGGAGCGTAGAT
>JAQCDI010000122.1 GCA_027620595.1 Bacteroidota bacterium
CGCCGCCATCCAGGGATGGCGGCGCGCCGGTCCTGGCCGCCTCACCGCCCACCTCTCCTTTGAAAGCCGCGACGTGAACCTGGTGCGTACCCTGCCCCTGGCCTCGGTCTTTGCCGACACCCAGGAACGGGAACTCAACGCCACGGGCTATCGCGCTTCGCTGCAGTACACCGACCTCGAATTGCCCATCGGCATCCCGAACAACCTGACCATCGGAGCGGACATCTATCGCGGTTCGCTCGATTCCCGCTACTACCAGATTGCCTTGGGCGACGAGGCCACCCACCGCGCCTCGCAGGGCGGGCGGCAGCAGCTCAACAATGACGGCAGCGCCATGCGCCACTCGCTGGCGGGTTACGTGCACCTGGACCTGCGCCCGGTCGACACCGTGAAACTGACCGCCGGCGCACGCTACGACCGCATTGCCGACTCCTTCGATGCCGTGGAAGGCCTGTCCGAAGAGGCCGCCGACGCCACCAACACGGCGTTCAGCCCGAAAGTGGGCCTTAACGTGCGCTACATGGGCTCGGAGCACCATGTGGGCAACGTCTGGGTCAGCGCCTCCCGCTCTTTCAAGGCGCCCACGCTGGACCAGCTCTACGACCTGCGCGCCTTTCCCGTACCCTTCCCTCCCTTCGAGATACGGATCGCCAGTCCCTTGCTGACGCCCCAGGAGGGCACGGCGTTCGAAGCCGGCATCTACCACCTGATGGACCTCGATTCCGGTTGGCAGGGCAGCGCCTCCCTCACGGCCTACACGATGGACATGGAAAACGAGATCGACTTCTCGTTCGAGACCTTCTCCAACGTCAACATCGGCAAGAGCAGCCACAAGGGAGTGGAGACGGGTCTGTCCTTTGGCAAGCCTGGACTGGGAAGCGTGTTTGCCAACCATACCCTCCAGGACGTGACGCAGCAGAGCGGCGAGAACAAGGGAAACGCCGTCAAGGCCATACCCAAACACGCGGTGAGCGCCGGTCTGTCGGCCGAGGCCGGTCCGCTGGGCGCCACGCTGGTCTGGAAATCGGCCACGGACATGTGGGCCGACGATGCCAACACGGCCGCCATCAATGACTACAGCACGGTGGACCTGCGACTGAGCTGGGACCTGCGTGACTGGCGCTTCACGGCCGACGTCTTCAACCTGCTCGACGAGGACTTCGACACGACGGCCTACCCCGATCCGGGCGGATCGGATGTCCTCTTCCTGTTTCCCTCTGCAATGCGTACCCTGCGCTTTGGCGCCCACTTTACCTTTTGATCCATGGCCCGTTTCCTGCCCCTTCTCGCCGCCCTCTTCCTGGGGGCCTGCTCCAACACCGATACCGTTGACTCCCAAGCCCTTACCCTGCCCGACGTGCCCCATCGCGTGACCTGGAACGGCGCCGAGGGAGGGCATGCCGACGGCCCGGGTGCCGGCAAACACATCGTCTTCCTGGCGGGCGACCACGAGTACCGATCGGAAGAAATCCTGCCGGCCATGGCCCGTATGATGGCCTGGAATCATGGGTTCACCACCACCACGCTCTTCACGCTGGACAGCCTGGGATTCGTCCTGCCGGGCAGCTCGGACATGCGGGGACTGGAAGTTCTCGAATCCGCAGACCTCGTGGTCATGGGGCTGCGCTTCCAGGACTTCCCACAGGAGGAGATGCAGCACATCGTGGACTATCTCGAGCGGGGCGGCCCAGTGGTCGGCATCCGCACCTCCACGCATGCTTTCGCGGGCATCGAAGGTCCGCATGAGCGATTCAACTGGAACCACAAGGGCGAAGACTGGCCCCTCGGCTTCGGCCGCCAGGTCCTGGGTGAGACCTGGGTCCGCCACTACGGCACCAATCACGAGCAGTCCTCGAACCTTGTCATCGAGGCCGGCATGGAGGGTCACCCGATCATGACCGGACTGACGGGCTTCCCCGCCGCCGGGATGCCGGATGATCAGCCGTTTGCCCACGTTGTGTCCGGCGGCTATTGGGCCGATCCCATGCAGCCGTCCACTGTCCTTGTTCGCGGGATTGTGCTCGACGGCATGGAGCCGGATGCCACGCCGGATGCTTCGAAGGATCGCGTACCCGTGGCCTGGACGCGGACCTACACCGGTACAGGTTCGGGCGAACCGCAGGCCGCCCCGGCGCGCGTGTTCACCACGACGCATGGCGCGTCTGAGGACTTTGCCGACGATGGCTTCCGCCGCATGATGATCAACGCCGCCTTCTGGGCCTTGGGCATGGAAGACGCCATCACGCCCGAACTGAATGTTGATCTGGTAGGCCCTTACCACCCGTCAGAGTTTGCGTTCGAAGGGTACCGCAGGGGGGTTCGCCCCTCCGACATGGCCGGCTGGGATACGCCCATCATGGATCCCTCGAAGCCGGTGTCGGAAACCACCGGCAACTGAGCGCACCCCACCACCTGATTCCCACCCGTCATGAAATTCCGCTTCTTTTCCACCCTTTTCTTGGCCCTCCTGTTGGTGTCCGGTTGTTCGCGCTCGGGCGTTTTTACACCGGAGCCGGGGGATTCCATCGTGCTCGTAGGCAATTCGCTGGCCGACCGGATGCAACATGATGGCTGGCTTGAAACCTATGTACAGGCAGCCTGGCCGGATCATCAACTTGTGATCCGGAACCAGGGCTTTACAGGAGATCGGGTGGATGTGCGGCCGCGCAGCAAGGGTTTCCCGACCGCCGGCGACTACCTGAGCCTGTCTGGCGCAGACGTGATCTTTGGAATGTTCGGCATGAATGAGGCGTGGGACAACGATCCGGAAGGCTTCCGCGGGATGCTTCAGTCGTGGATCGATAGTACCACGGTCAAATCCTATTCGGGGGAAGGCACGGCGCGGGTCGTCCTCTTCTCCCCGATTGCGCACGAGGACCTCGGAACGCCCAACCTGCCGGACGGCGCAGCGCAGAATGAGCGGCTCGAAGCCTACACCGGGGTGATCCGCGAAGTGGCCGAGGCCAACGCCGTGCCGTTCGTGGACCTGTTCTCGACGTCGAAGCGCCTCTATGCCAAGGCGGACGAACCGCTGACCATCAATGGGATCCATCTCTCGGCCGAAGGCGACCGACAGATTGCCGAAGTGATCATCCGCGAGCTCTACGGCAAGGTCCCATCCCTGGGCGAGGATCGTCTGGAATCAGTCCGGCAGGCTGTGCTGGACAAGAACTGGCACTGGTTCAACCGCTTCCGGGCCACCGACGGCAACGATGTCTGGGGCAGCCGTTCCATCCTGACGTTCAACGATCAGACCAACTATGAAGTCCTGCAGCACGAACTGGTGCAGTTGGACATCATGACGGCCAACCGCGATGCGGTGATCTGGGCGGCTGTCAAGGGCCAGACCCTGGCTCCGGACGATTCCAATGTACCGCCCCCCGTGCCGGTTGAGTCCAACCTGGACGAGGAGCAGATCCAGAACGGCGTCTCCAAGGTCGGCAAGCCCCAATACCTGACAAGCGAAGAGGCCATGGCCCAGATGAAGTTGCAGGAAGGGCTGGAAGTGAACCTGTTTGCCTCCGAGGAGATGTTTCCGGAGCTGGTGAATCCGGTGCAGCTGGGCGTGGATACGCGCGGACGGATGTGGGCTGCCACGTGGGAGACCTACCCGAAATGGGAGCCGCACAAACCGATGAATGACCGCCTGGTGATCCTGCCGGATGAAAACCGGGATGGTGTGGCCGACACGCTCATCACCTTTGCCTACGTTCACAACCCCACCGGATTCGAGTTCTGGAACGGGGGAGTCATCGTGGCGTCGGTGCCCAACCTGCTCTTCCTGAAAGACACGGACGGCGATGACGTGGCCGACGTGCGCATCCCGATCATGGGCGCCCTCGGTTCGGCCGACACGCACCACTCGGCCAACAACTTCATGTACGGTCCGGATGGCTTCCTGTACTACCAGCGGGGCGTATTCAACGTGTCCAACGTGGAAACCCCCTGGGGACCGCCGCAGACGTCGGATACGTCGGCCATGTACCGCTGGAATCCGCGTACCCACGCTTTCTCCTTCCACGCCGACAACCCACCCAACGCACACGGCAGCGACTTCCATTACTGGGGCTACCACTTTGCCACGGACGCCACCGGCGGCCGGGCCTACCAGGTCAAGACCAATCCGGACGGCACGTTCCACATGCGCAAGTTGCTCGACCACACGGTTCGCCCCGTACCCTCGAGCGGCATCCTGTCGAGCGAGCACCTGGGACCCGAGTATGAGGGCAACTTCATCATCCTCAACGTGATTGCCTACCTGGGCATCAAGCAATACACGCTGGAGTATGACACCGCCTCGGGCAACGTGACGGGTACGGAAACGGACAACCTGCTGCAGACGGACGATCTCAACTTCCGGCCGTCGGATTTCGATATCGGCAACGACGGGGCGCTCTACGTGGCCGACTGGGCCAACGCCATCATCGGCCACATGCAGCACAATATCCGCGACCCCAACCGCGACCACGCACACGGACGCATCTACCGTCTCACGCGCACGGGCGCCCCGCTCTCCTCTCCCGTACCCATCGATGGTCGGCCTGTGGAGGAACTGCTCGAAGCGCTCGAGCACCCGGTGAACGGAATCCGGCGACGCGCTCGGGTCGAGCTCTCCGAACATTCGGCCGATGAGGTCATCCCTGCCGTGGCCGACTGGGCCCTGAAGCTGGACCCAAGCGACCCAGACGATGCCCACCACCTGCTCGAAGCGCTGTGGGTCCATCAGCAGTTCAATGTTGAGAACCGCGACCTGCTGGCACTCGTCATGAGCTCGCCTGTGGATCATGCGCGCCTGGCGGCGCGCAACGTGCAGATCATGTGGGATGCGGACCTCTATACACCGGATTCGGGCGGTCTGATGGCAGAGGCCGCGGCCGACACAACCGGCGCAGGGCCGGAGCCGGATTCGGACGCCATCGTCATCCGGACGGTGACCGAAGAAATGCGCTACGACAAGCCCACCTTCCAGGTCACGCCCGGCGAGAAGGTCAAGATCTGGTTCCAGAACGACGACTTCATGCCGCACAACCTGGTCGTGGGCACGCCCGGCTCCTTCGACGAGATCGGCCTTGCGGCCGACGCCCTCGGCGCCGATGGTTTCGGCGTGCAGTTCATCCCGGAGTCGGACAAGATCCTGTTCTACTCCGACCTGCTCGAGCACAAGGGATATCAGGTGCTGGAGTTCACTGCTCCAACGGAGCCTGGCGTGTATGACGTGCTGTGCACCTTCCCCGGTCACCGGCACACCATGAACGCTAAGATGTGGGTTGTGCGGTGATGCGGCTCCTGGCTGGATTGCTGGGGACGGTCCTCTTGGCGGCGGCGTGCGAGCCGCTGCCAGAGGCCTCCCTGCGTCAGTTCGATCTGAGCGTGTCCTCCGCATTCGAGGCGGACACGCTCTTGCTCACCGTGCGGAATCCGGCCCCTGTTCCGATGCGGATGGTCGTCTCGTCCCGGGATGCCGAGGTGGATGCGCGCATTGCCCGACGCTTCGACATGCCCGGCGCTTCCGACTCGACCCTGATGATCAACATTGCCGGTCTGGACTCGTCCCGTGTGCGGTCGGCGGTTTCGTTGTCGTACACCATGGGCAGCCTGGCCACCCCCGTCCGACCCGGCGTGCTTTCATGGCCCTTCCCCGCGGGTCGCACGTACGAAATCATCCAGGGGTACGGCGGATCGTTCTCGCATCAATCTGCCTATTCCCGCCACGCGCTGGATTTCCGGTTGGCCGTCGCAGACACGATATCGGCGGCTGATGGCGGGGTGGTGGTCGGCGTCATCGAGGGATATGACGTGGGTGGCAATGACCCGAAATACCGCCCTTACGCCAACTTCATCACGCTCTACCATCCCCACACGGGGCTTCTGACCCAGTACGTCCACCTCGTACCCGATGGGAGTTTCGTGGCCGTGGGGGATACCGTGGCACGCGGCGAACCCATCGGCCTGGCCGGCCTGACCGGCTTCACCAATACCCAGCACCTGCACTTCAACGTGCTGGTCCCCGACTCGGCGGAAGGGATGGTGTCCTTCCCGGCCGTCTTTGCCGACAGTATGGCAGGATCGACGCTGAAACGTGGCGACCGTGTCTTTCATTGAGCACGGCCGATCCAACGGATTCCGTTCAGCGCTCCACCCAGGGACCACCCATGGCCGTGATGCCTGTTCCGATCCGGTCCAGACGGGCCCGAAGCTGATCCAGGGTGGCTGCAATGAAGGCTGTCTGTGATTCGACAATCTCCAGCTGCTCCCGATGCGTAGCGGTCGGACCATAGGTGGACCGAACCACTCCCAGTTCGACCGTGAACAGGCGGCTCCCGATCGTGGGATCGCTCTGTTCCCCGACCTCGCTTTTTGATGGAGATCCGTTCACCTGCGCTTCCACCTCAACCAGTTGCCTCCGGACCGACTCCAGCTCCTGGGCGAGATCTGTTGTCGCACCCGTCGTTCGGGCCAAGGCCGTTTCAAGGGCCACCGCCTTTTTCGTGGCGTTGGACAGTCGCAAGTTCATGGTTGAAACATCCCGTGTGGCGCGCTCGAAGCGACGCCAGAATGCAGCGGTGACGTCCGGAGCGGATCCTTCGAGCGCGCCACTGCGCAGCGGCTTGACCTCGAATGTGATCGCTTCTGACAGGGTGCTCCATTCGCCATCCTGACGCTTCATGAGGACGGCCCGATACGTACCGGGTGCGGCAAGCATCCCGGATGCTGCCCGGCTCGTGTCGGCCAGCGGCACGGCCTGAGGCGATGGATGACGCAGATCCCATGCGACGCGATGGAATCCCTGCTTCATGGGGCCTTCCACGTGACGGACCACATTTCCCTCAAGATCCGATACCTGCAGGACGATCCGGGGCGCCGCTTCGGCGGCCTCGGCATCCAGGGTATCCCATCCCGGGAAGCCCACAGCCTTGCCGGCAGCCGCAGCCGCCTTTTCCGCCGTCTGCCGAGCCGCCTCCGACGAGCGGATGTCCTCCTTGAGATAGTAGGTGAACACCGCGCCGAACGGCGGATTGGGTGCCACGTAGTAGGCATCTCCCTGCGATCCTTTCATGTCATCAAACGAAAGATCCGGGCGCGGTATGTACCACCAGGCATCTCGGGTTGGAAACAGAGTGGCTTCTTGCTCCAATTGGGCAGTCGAGACGTGGCGCAAAGGGGAATAGTCGTCCAGCACGAAGAAGCCGCGCCCGAAGGACGCGCCTACGAGGTCGTTCTCCCGTCGCTGAATGGCAAGGTCCCGGAACGAAATCGTGGGCACTCCTCCGGATAATTCCGTCCAATGACCCCCGCCATCCACTGTGAAATACACGCCGAACTCGGTGGCCGCAAACAGCAGCGCGGCATCGACATGGTCCTGGACCACACGCCAGACGAGCGTGCGACCGGGCAGATCGCCGCGG
>JAQCDI010000123.1 GCA_027620595.1 Bacteroidota bacterium
CGTGGATATCGCCCGTGAGGTGGAGGTTGAACTCCTCCATCGGCACGACCTGGGAATACCCCCCTCCGGCTGCGCCTCCCTTGATCGAGAAAGTCGGTCCCATCGAAGGCTGGCGCAGGCACACGGCCGCGTCATGGCCCAATCGGCCCAGCCCCTGGGTCAGCCCGACCGCCGTAGTGGTCTTTCCCTCCCCCAGCGGGGTGGGTGTGATGGCCGTGACCACCACATACTTTCCATTCTGACGTTCCTGCAGCCGTTTCAGAACGTCAAGGTGCACTTTTGCCTTGTTGCGGCCGTAAGGAATGAGTTCCTCGTCCCGCAGACCCAATCGGTGGGCTATCTCGGTGATGGGGCGCACATCGGCGGCTTGGGCAATGTCGATGTCGGACGGGATGGGCTTGCGGGACATGAAGTAAGCAGATTCGGTGGACGGATGATCCGGGCCTCTGAACATACACCGCGCGGGGCCCTACAAGTGTAGGGATTCCTATTACGCCCGTGACGGGGCCTCTCCACTTTGAGGCTTCTCCATCGTCAGCCCCATCCACTGATCTACCCGTCCACCACCAGCAGGTCTGTACACCATCAGGTCAGTACACCAGACCTCAAAGCTCGGCAATCTCCTTCATCAGGTCCCGATCGATCCGGATGTCCGCCCCGCGACGCAGTTCCGCGACCCGGCGGTACTCCCCTACGAAGGGCTGCAGACGTCGCACGATGTCCTCGCTGTTCTCCTGCCACGTCGGTACGATGCGGGTCCGGGCCTGGACGCGGATCGCGGCCCAGTCATCGCGCCGACCCACCAGGATGGTGGAATCCACCGGCGCCGTGGCCACATAGGCCGACCATTCAGGTACTTCCTCGAGTGCAACGTCTTCGTATACAACGGGCCAGGCGCCAAAATCATCCCGGCGCGCCATCAAATCCTCGGGACGGTTGGCTGTCACGGCCCGGAAGCTGACCCTCGCCACCCGACGGCGATCCCAGCCCAGCCGCTGAAAAGCCTCTCGGATCAGCGTCGAATCAACCTCCACCGGGGTCTGTCGCAGTACCTGCCGCATACGTTGGGCCTTTTCGAGCAGCATGCGCCGATCCACTTCGATCTGCCATTCGTCGTCCTGGAGTCCTTCCTCCATTCCGGCGCGCGCCAGCGCTTCATTCCGCAATGCACGACCCACGGAAGCCGCTGTCCTCTCCCGGGCTTCCCGTTGCGGCAGGGACTCAAACCAGAAGGCGTACTGGTCGGCAGTAAATGCTTCCCGCTGTCCGTCCCACATCCAGGTCAGGAGCGGAGTGTCCGGATCTACATCCGCCTTCCAAGCGGTATCTGCGCCGGAAGCCACCTGCCCGGCCACTTCCTCATCGGTCGGGTCCAAGGCCGTGATGAGGGAGTTGAGTGCCTCGATGGCGGGCGCATTGACCTGCACATCCCGCTCGGTCATGAAAGCCCGAACGAAGCGGTCCCCTTCCAACCGACGCCGGCGTTGCCGGAACTGGCTCGAAAGCCCCGGGCGCCGTGTCTGATAGGCCGACTCGGCGATGAGCGCCTGTTGAAAAACGTCATCCACCTGGATGATGTGGTATCCATAGCGCGTGCGGACCGGCTCGGAGTAGGTCCCATTCTCCAGGGCCCATGCCGCTTCAGCAAAGGCGTCGTCCACACTGAAGTATCCGACGGGCCCCAGATATCCCGCCAAGGAATCCAACGTCGGTAGATCATAAACCCGCCGCGCTTCTTCGAGGAACGGTTCTCCCGACTCCAGACGCCCCCAAGAGGCCTGCGCTTCGGCCATGGACGTGAAGAACAAGTGCCGGACCACCCGTTTGGACTGCTCCCGCAGGTAGGCCTGCCGCAGTTGTGCTTCGGTTGGCGCTGACATCGTATCCAGGAAGGCCACTTCGAAGAAGCGGGATCCCAATTCCTCCATTTCGATGCGTCGCGTCCACTCGACAAATGCTGACGATGTGTCTCGACGCTCGTCCTCGAATGCGCTTGCCAGCAACACGGCATCGATCAGTTGTTCGAGGTGGGCAAACCGAACTGACTCGGAATCATTGGCCCCTGAGCGAACCAGGAAATCGATATAGGTTTGTTCGAACCACGATACAGTGATGGCAAAATCATCCACTTCTGCCAGCACTCGAGCATCCCGATCCGGACCAGGCCCCGGATCGGATCCGCACGCCGTCAACACAAGGATCAGGCCCGCCAGGCCCCACTTTGTCATGAGCAATGCCTCATGGAACGCATCAGAAATAGATGCGGAAATCCATGATCTGGGTCGAGTCGAGCAGGTCGAACGGGACGTAGGCATAATCAAATCCGAAACGCACACCGGAGAGCTGGAGATCCAGGCCGGCACCGTAGGCAAAGTGGGAATCCACGTTGTCCAGGAAGGCATCCTTGTAGCCGGCCCTCGCATTGAAGGACAGCATACGCGTCATGTAGGAGAACTGTGCCCCCAGGTCCGCATTCAGGTTGTTGTCATTCGTCTGGTTGGCATCAGCCAGCAGTACGAACTCCGACGAACCCGTCTTTACGACCGGCAACGAGATGCCGAACTTGAAGGACATGGGCAGATCCCAACCGTCCATCTTGATGCGCGCCGGGATGCTTTCGGACGACCCGTCATGCGACGGGTCGAGGTCCACCTGGATCTCGGAATTGATGCCCTCCATGGTCATCTTGCCCCCGAAGTTCATGATGGAAGCCGCCACCTTGAGGCCGTTGAAGTAGTCCGTGATGAGCACGAAGCCGACGTCAATGGCCATGGTGCGGGCCCGCATGTCCCGGATGGACTGCCGAACCAGCTTGGTCGTGCCACCGAAATAGAAGTTCGGTGTCAGCGGCATGGCGTAGGACAGTCCGACACTGAGGTCCGAGGCGCTGAACGTCTCTCCCGTGCCTTCCGGCTGGGAGATGGTCCGCACCTTCATGGTGCCGTAGTCCAGGGACGCCACGCTCAATCCAACCACCGCCGAGCGGTTGACCGGAATCGTGAGACCCGCCGTGTTGAAGTTGATGTCGGCAATCCACTTGTTGTTCGAGAAGAACAGACCGGAGCGCTGCCCGCTGCGGTGGGCAATGGCCGCACCGCCCGGATTCCAGAACAGGGCGTCTGCTCCCGTGGCCGTGGCCGTGTAGGCATGCCCCAAGGAAGCCCCGGGCGCACCACCGCCGAGTGTCAGGAAGTTGGCGGCCGTCGTACCGACGCGGCTCTGAGCAGCGGCCGATCCGGCA
The DNA here is from genome assembly GCA_027620595.1 of Bacteroidota bacterium. GTDB lineage: Bacteria > Bacteroidota > Rhodothermia > Rhodothermales > UBA10348 > JAAZVD01. The sequence goes on from JAQCDI010000123.1 coordinate 3,242, forward strand.
ACCAGGAAGACGGCGAAGAGGATGGATAGTTGTCGCATGATGGGCCTCCCTATTTGACGACGGCAAATTTGCCGACGTGCTCACCGATGCCGGGAGCCTTCACGTGATAGATGTACACACCGTAGGCAATGTCCTGCCCACCGCTGGTCTGCAGGTCCCAGAACACCGAACCATTGTCAAGCGCGGAATAATGCTCGATCGTGTCGACGATCTCCCCACGCACGTTGAAGATGGTGATCGTGGCTTCCTGCGGCAGGTTGATGAACTGCAGTCGACGCTCACCGCGGCCTGAAATCTGGCTGCGCTGCTCAAAAGCCGATCCTCCCACATAGGGGTTCGGCACCACGCCGATATCATCCAGGTCGCGTTTGGCCTGATCGAGATCCACGAAAGCCTTCCGGAGCGTGAACTGGAAGTAATCCCCTGTCTGGAATTCCTTCTTGGTCCGAATGCGGATCACGGTACCCGGTGAAGGTTCGATCGGATCGGCTCCGTCCGGAACCGAGAACGAGATGCGGTGCCTGAACTTGCGCTGCAGCCCCACACGATCCACGATGATAAGGTCATCCTCGGCGTCGAAGATGCGGTTGTTGTTCAGATCCTGGATCAGGTAGTCCGTGACCCGGTTGAGCGACGTGTTGAGCACGAAGACCGGGAGCCGTCCTGTCAGGAAGCCGATGCCGAAACGTGGAATGTTGTAGGTCGAGTCAGCCGGATTGACCCAATGGACTTCGTAGTCATAGGTCGTGGGGCTGTGCAGCGACGTGGAGTCGGGCCGGATGCGCAACCGCCAGTTGGTATCCACCCCATCCAGAACGAGCGGATCGAGATCCACCAGTTCTGACGATGTGCCCACGCTGCCCACATAGCCGTTCATGCCCGGCTCGAACTCGAGGGCGGCCGGTTTGACCTCGTAGTTGTTGATCTCCACGATGAATCCGTCCACCATCGGGGATTCATTGGCGAGCACGCTCTTGTTGATGCGTACTTCTCCGGTGGCCATATCGATCAGATCGTAACCCGTCGTGACCTGGATGTCCGTTCCCGGATTGTCGTCCTCCTCACTGTAGAAGCGGACCCGGTACGGATTGTCCGGCTTGAGATCGGGGTCGGATACGATCCGTACGCTCATGCTGCCCGAACCCGTTCCACTGGTCACGCGGGACAGGTCCTCGTTCACGGCACCGTCAACGAAGCCTGCCGGTTTGCTGCGCGGCACGACGATGGCCGCATTCTGGGAGACCCCCAGCACGTTGCCAGCCAGGTTGACCGAGATGTTGAACACGTTCTCCTGCGGGTCAATCGTGGGTTCGCCATCCTGCTGGATGCCCCGGTCGTACGCCACCAGCGCATAGTAGTAGGTCATGCCGTTCCGAACGTCATCATCCACGTAGAAGAACGACAGACCGGTGTTGTCCCCCAGGTCGTAGATGGCTTCGCCTTCCAGGACGGGAATGGGACCGGAAATGTCGTTGTCCAGGTCCCACTGCCCGATGGGCTTCATGAAGGTCGGCGTGCCGTCCACGTTCGTGATCACACGAGCGTCCGTCAGCAGCGGGTTGGTGCCCTTGTAGAGACGGTAACCCTCGAAGTCGAACTCCTGGCTGAAGCGGTCGAAGCTGGCCACCGACGTGGTGTCCCACGTAAGGACCACGCGACCATCGCCCGGAATGGCGGTCAGCGTCGGCAGGAAGGGCGCTTGGGCGAAGTTGTAGTCGGCGTCATAGATGTTCTGAACCGTGCGCCGGTTCTTGAAGAAGTCCGTTTCGTTCTCCCCGAAGACCCAGGCGGTCGAGAAGAAGTCGGTGCTTCCGGCAAAGAGGTTCACCGGACCCGAGACGAAGAGCAGGAACGGCTCAATGTCGGCTTCGAAGGCATCCGCAGGCGTTCCCAGCGGGAACTGGGCAAAGTTCAGGATGCGATCGAAGATCCAGGTGTCGTCGCGCAGGTTGTCCCCGTTCTCGTAGAAGGGACGGGACGAGAGGTCGAATCCGGTCAGACCGATCATGTCCGACTCATCGACATCCAGTTCGTCGAAGTTCGGTTCGCCCGGCGTCGGAATGCCGTCCGCTTCCCCGGCATCCGGTCCCGGATAGCCGAGGTCAAAGGGTCCTTTGCCATCCCGACCCACGTCGTTGCGGACGGATTCCCCAGGGTCCAGCTGGCCGTTGCCGTTCGCGTCATCGAAGCCCAGCCAGTCCAGGTTCTCATCCCCGGTCCACCAGCGACCGTCTTCGTAAGCAGGAAGGTCCTCGATCGGCCCATTGGCTGCCGTGAAGGCAGCCAGGTCATAGTTGGACGAGAGGTACAGCATGATGGCGTCCTGGCCTTCGATCAACTGGCCGGGGCCGCCGAAGCGCTGTTCGTCGATCATGCCGTCTTCGTCGTTGTCCAGTCCGTCCTGGGCTCGCGTCGGCGATTCGAGGAAGGCAAAGCCGGTGTAGCCCAGGTCATAGAGCGTGCCGTCCTGGCGCTGCCCGATACCGTCCTGGTCCCAGCCGAAGGTCACGTCCTCCTGGGCGTTGAAGGCGGCCGTTTCGTCGCCCTCCTCGTTGCCCAGACCGTAGTCCATGATCTGGGTGAAGAACATGCCCTCGCTGCCCTCGAGGTTGTAGCGATAGTCCGTCTGGGACGTGTTGGTCATCCGGTACAGGATGAACATCACATCCTCGGCCAGGATGTTGGCCCACTGGAAAATGCGGACCTGGGTCTGGAGTCCCATGCCCCCGATCGTGGAATCCGAGGGCGACGGATAGAACACGCCGTACTGGGAGTTCGGCTGCTTGGTGACCGTGGATACGTGGTATTCCCGGTCGGAGTAGTCGTCCATCACATAGAAGCTCTCCAGGTCGGCCTGGAAGACCCCGCGACCGAAGAATCCGTTCCACTGCCCTGCCCAGCCCGGATCATCCGGGTTGTCGAGGCGATCGGGCCACGAAGAGGGCCAGGAGGTCGGATCATCCGACAGCGCGGGCACCGGCTCGAGCAGCCCCAGCGCATTGATACGGCGCGTGTTGTGGAACCCGTCCAGCGGCAACCAGCCCCAGATTTCCCCGCTCGGGCCAAGGCGTTTGCCGGCTTCGCGGTACGTCAGGATCACGGGGTTGACCAGCGTATCGGCCAGTCCGTTGTAGAAGGGCCATTTCTGCCGTTCGCCACGGACGCGACCGGCCGCCATGATGCCCACACCGTCAATGTGCCGCCCCCCGATACCGCGCGGCCAGACCCCCCAGGGCAGGTCGTTCCAGCGCGCCAGTTCCCCGTGGTTGCGAAAGTTGGTCTCGATGAGGTTGCCGTCCAGGATACCGCGGGCAATCATGCCCTCGCTTCCCCGGAAATCGGACGGGATGTTGCTCTGTGCCTGCGCCGGCGTGGCGGTAACGGCAATCGCCAGAACCAGGGCCAGCAGGACCGGCACACCGGCTCGTCCGGCCATGGACCGGAACGGAGAAAGAAGCCTACGTGTCATGGAGTGCGACATGCTCAGAAGGAGTATTGGAGTCCAAGGCTGACTTGACGGGGACCGGAAATCCAGTCCGGACGGGAGAAGTACTCGTCCAGGGTGTTCAGGCCGCCCACCTGGGCGCCTGTGGCCCGGAACTGCTCGAGTTCCAGCGATTCATCCCAGCTGCCCGTCGTGGCATAGACCGCGTACTGGTTGGCCCGATCCCAGAGGTTCTGGACCTGCAGGAACAGGGATACATCCTGTTCCATGAAGGGCGGACGATAGTAGGCGCGGACATCGGTCCAGAACTGGACCGGCCGGTTGGCATTATTGGGCCGCGTGGAACGGACGAACCCTCGGACGGTCGTGTACGGTTCACCCGAACGCAGACGATTCACGAGCGTCACGGACAGGCCCTCGATGGGTTCGACCGTAACCGTACTGTTGAATACGTGACGACGGTCCCAGTTGAGTCGGACCAGGGAGAGGATCTCCTGCAACCCGGACTGTGCGCGACCGAAGGCCTCGCCCGGATCGGAGGAGGTGCCTTCGGCAAACTGGAGCGTGTAGTCGAACGTCCAGGAAAGGCGTCCACCGGGCCGGTCGAACATGGAGAAGGTGAATCCGCGGATCGTACCGAAATCGCGGTTGATCCAGCGGACGACCTGATCCCCGGTCGGGGTGCGGTCAATCTCCTGACCCG
>JAQCDI010000124.1 GCA_027620595.1 Bacteroidota bacterium
CGCCCGCCGGCGTGGACTGGCCCGAGGAGTGGGAAAAGCAGGGCGTCCGCCCCGCCGAACTGCATAGCCGTCATGCCGCACCGTTCCTGCGGAATCAGTCCGAATCCTGCCGAGTACAAGACGCAGCAGCCTTCGAGCCCCTCTATATCCGCAGCTTTGTGGCCCGTAAGGCGTCGGTCAGTATCTTCGACCGGCTCCCTTTCTGATCTTCACCCCACGCATCCGTACATGTCCTGGTTCAAACGACAGTCTGCCGGCATCAAGACCAAGGCCAGTGGCCGCAACGACGTCCCCGACGGGCAGTGGATCAAATGCAGCGGCTGCGGGGAAACGGTCAACCGTCGCGAAATCGAGAAACAGCACCTCGTCTGTCCGAAGTGTGACTACCACTTCAAGATGTCGAGCATCGGCTACTTCGAGTTGCTTTTCGATTCCGACTTCGAGGTCTTCGATGACAACCTCGTGGCCGTGGACAGCCTGGAGTTCAAGGACCGCAAGACCTACGCTGATCGCATCAAGGACACGCGCGCCAAAGCGGGCATGAATGATGCGGCAAAAGGAGCGCTCGGCACCATCGGTCGGCATCGACTTTCGGTGGCGGCCATGGATTTTTCCTTCATCGGTGGATCCATGGGGGCCGTGGTCGGAGAAGTGGTCACCCGGGCCATCCGGCGTGGCGTACAGGAAAAGGTACCCGTGTTGGTCATCGCCCAATCGGGCGGTGCCCGCATGATGGAAGGCGCCCTGTCCCTCATGCAGATGGCCAAGACGAGCGCCAACCTGACGCGCCTGAAGGCGGCAGGATTGCCCTTCATCGTCCTGCTGACCAATCCGACAACGGGCGGTGTGACGGCCTCGTTTGCCATGCTCGGGGATATACACATCGCCGAACCCGGCGCCCTGATCGGATTTGCCGGACCGCGCGTAATTCGCGAGACCATGGGTCAGGACCTGCCCGAAGGGTTCCAGACCTCTGAATTCCTGCTTGAGAAGGGATTCGTGGACCTGATCGTGGACCGTCGGGAGCTGCGTTCGGAGTTGACCCACCTGCTGGACCTGATCGTGGAGAAATCCTGAGGCCGTCCGGGCGGCGCAATTTGACCGCCTTTGCCGTTTCCTACCCGGGAACGCGATCCGGTCTCGGATCATTGACCCGGATAAAAAAAGGAAAGCCCGGCGCACCCACTTCGCCAGGCTTTCCTGAAGCTAACTCAAACAAGGGCCTGTTCAGAGAGGCGTTGAGTAGCTCACCCAGTGCGATGATACCAAGGTCCCCCCGGCGGGACCAAGCCATTCGGGCTGAACGGTTGATTCCAGCGGTTGAACCGCTTGCCGGAAGTGGCAGATCGGCATGTTGCTGCCGAGCTTAAATCGGATTTTGCAATCGTCGATACCGGGGGCAAACACAACGAACAACTTCAGATGCGGCACTCCACTCAAACGTACGTCCTCTTCCTGCTCCTGACCTTCCTGGTCGGGTTCGGACGTCCGTCATGGGTCCAGGCTTACGATTCCCCGGACTGGAGTTGGTTCACCGATGAAGTACGCGTCTCCCTGTGGGGGAATATTGCGCTCGATGACATCGTGGTCATCCCACGGGCCCGGAATCTGACGTTGGTGGCAGACGGCGCTTCCTGGACGGTCAGCGTGGACCAGGAAATCCACATGCGTCGCGTTGGCTCACAAGTGGAGATGCAGTTCGGGCGGGAGCGCCTCAAGGCAACCCAGGCCACTTTGGTGGGCCATCCCGAGGGAGCGTTCGACCTGCGGATCCCTTCACAGAAGGGCCTGCGAACGTACACGGGAAGTCTGGATGTGGTCGTGGATCCGAACGATACCGACCTGCACCTGATCAACCGGGTTCCCCTCGAAGATTATGTGGCCTCTGTCGTTGGCGCCGAGTACGGCCTCGATGACGAGGAGGGCGCCAAGGCCATGGCGGTCGTGGCCCGGACCTATGCCCTCTTCTCCCTGCAGCAGGACCGGTATCTGCACGATTCGGAACGCTCGCAGGTGTATGAGGGGCTGCATAGTGCCAATGCCGCGGCACGTCAGGCGGCCATGTCCACTGCCGGCGAAGTCCTGACGTGGAACGGCAACCTGGTCGAGGCGGTCTATTCTGCGTCGAATGGTGGCCGCACGGCCAGCAATACCAGTGCCTGGGGAAGCCGCCCCCTTCCCTATTTCGCTTCGCGCAAAGACCCCTGGGATGCACGGGTTTCACCTCACGCCAGTTGGACCTGGGAAGTGGACGCTGACAAATTGATGGGGGCGCTTTCCAGGGCCTTCGACATGGACGTTCGCGGTTTCGAGATCAGGCAGCGGGCCGATGACGGTCGTGTGACCCGGATCCGACTGGAAGGCCTGAAAGACTTCAAGGAAATCAGCGGTGAAGCGTTCCGTTCGGCAGTATCCCGTTCGTTCGGCACCATGACGCTCAAGAGTGTCTACTTTGACACCTCCTCCCGACGAAACAGCTTCCGCTTTGACGGTCGGGGTTTTGGCCACGGCGTAGGTCTGAGTCAGTGGGGAGCCCACGGCATGGCACGCGAAGGTCGCTCCTATCGGGAAATCCTGGATTTCTATTACGCCGGAACGCTGCTGGACCGTATTCCCACCCAGTCCGTCCCGACCCGCCTGTCGGTTGAGAGCGATGGTCCCGACACGGCCCCGGATCCGAACGGCTCCGACATAGGTCCTTCATCCGGGAGCGACGACATGGCTGCTGAAACATCTGGTCCCGATGTCTCGCAGGCCGGCGAAAAGAAACAGCCTTCTGCCCGCACTGACAACGAGGAAGCCCCGAAAGAGACCAAAGCTCGTCCGAAGCGTCGACGCATTGGCTGGTGAGCCGGCGCCCGGTTGTGCCCAGGCGCCCATAGGCGGGTCAGCCCTTGGCTGCCTTCCCGAACTCCGGATCGATCCGGACCAGAGAAGCCACCAGGAAGCCCGGGATGGTGGCAATCAGGATCCACACGAAGAACTGCTGATAGCCCAGCATTTCCTGTATCCAGCCACTGATCATGCCAGGGAGCATCATGCCCAGGGCCATGAAGCCTGTCAGGAGGGCAAAATGCGCTGTTTTGTGCTCTCCTTCAGCGGCATAGATCATGTAGAGCATGAAGGCAGTGAAGCCGAATCCGTAGCCGAACTGCTCTACCGCCACGGCCGTGTTGATGATCAGGTCCGAGGATGGCTGGGCCCAGGCCAGGAAGAGGTACACCGCGTTGGGCACATTGATGGCCACGACCATGGGCCACAACCAGAATTTCAGACCCTGACGCGCTGCCACGAACCCGCCCAGGAGGCCTCCGAGCGTGAGGGAAAGGACGCCGACCGTGCCGTAGACGAATCCCACTTGGGAGGTCGTCAAACCAAGGCCACCCACGTCCACCGGATCCAGCATGAAGGGCTGAGCCAATTTGACCAATTGGGCCTCGGAAAAGCGATAGAACAAAATGAACAGGATGGTGACCCATACCCCCTTCTTGGCAAAGAAGGTGCGGAACGTCTCCACGAAGCCGGCCACGATGCTTGTGCCTTCTTCCTGCCGCGCCGCCCGGTCCGCTGCCGGCCGGGGCAGAGCCCAACGGTGCCAGATCATGAGTACCAGGAAGAGGGCGGCAGCCGTGCCCATGGTGAGGGACCACGCCAGGGGCAGGTCATCAAGCCCCACCTCCAGCTGTCCGGCCAGCATGATCAGCAACCCCTGGCCGGTGATCATGGCCAGTCGGTAGAAGGTGCTCCGGATGCCGACGAACCAGGCCTGGTTCGAGTCATCGATGGCCAACATGTAGAATCCGTCTGCCGCGATATCGTGCGTGGCACTGGAAAAGGCCATGAGCCAGAAAAAGAGCAGCGACCAGCGGAAGAAATCAGGACCGGGAATCGTCAGGGCCACCGCGCCCATCATGGCGCCGATGAGCAGCTGCATCGAAACGATCCAGAACCGCTTGGTCCGGATGATGTCCACGAAGGGGCTCCAGAAGGGTTTGATGACCCACGGCAGGTAGAGCCAGCTGGTGTAGAGGGCGATGTCAGCGTTGGAAATCCCCAGCTTCTTGTACATCGTCACGCTCATGGTCATGACGATCACATAGGGAATCCCTTCGGCGAAGTAGAGCGAAGGGATCCATTTCCAGGCGGAACGGCGCTCGGCGCGTGTGGCAGCAGAAGGAAGCATCATTCGCTCTCGTTGGTGAGGTAGTGGACCAGGGCCCGCATGAGCTGCAGGCGTTGGGCCTCATCGGTCAGGGTCTCGAAGGGAAAGCCCATCACGACGGACCTGCCGGGTTGACCGACCGCAGCGCTCATGTTGTTGTCACGATACCGCATCAGGGTCTCGGCGCCAGGAGCGGGGTCCAGGGCGTCCGGGTGTTCCACGCGGTAGACAGAGCCGGCCGGATCGGTATTGAATGCAAGGTTGGCCGGTCCGGGGAGCAGCCCTTCCAGAACGGCCACCCGCCCACGCTGGACGGCGCGATCAGTTCGCCAGATAAAGCCGAGGCGATCCCGGGCAAAGGAGGCCGACGATTCCGATGCCCCCGGGCCCGCCGCATCCGTGGCCACGTGGGCCCCACTGATGAGTAATGGTGTGCCGGCCTGCATCAGGGAATCGAGGGCTGCACGGATTTGATCAGGCAGCGCTTCGAAGTCCAGGCGTCGGCCCGGGCCCTCGGTCCGCTTTTCTTCGCCCAGGATCACATCCACCAGCGCCATCCCGTTGGTGCGGCCGGATTGGACCCAGCCCGGCAGGACTTCGTCCGAAACGGTCACCGAAGACAGGCCGGCGGCCAACAGGGCCTCGGCGTGTATCAGGGGATAATCGAACGTGTTGCCTCGCAGAACCCGTGTCTCCCAGGTGGACCAACTGGCACCGTGGCCCGGAGAATCATCATCCATCCAGGGGGACCCGGCCATGAAATCATATTGTTCGCCGATGTAAGACAGATCGTACCCATCAGGCACCCCTTCATCCACGATGCCGGAAAAGCCCCGGATGGTACCCGACTCCATCGTACCAGGTCCAGAAATCCGGTCGAACCCTGCCACGATGAGCGCCGTCGGAGCTCCATCAGCGGCACGGGCAGCCGCCACGGTCTCGCTCGGGAAGCTCTCTCCGCCTGCGTTGACTGCCGTCACACGGAATCCATGGACACTGCCCGGCGCCAGGCCTTCGATGACGGCCTGCGGCTCGGCCACCATCCGGCCATTGTCGAAGTCCCCGTCCACGGTTCGCACATAGACCACCCAGGCGGTCGGCTCGGCTGTGGGCTCCAGTGGATCGCTTACCGACTGCCAGGACAGATGGGCCGCTGCTCCTTCCCATCGAACAGCCAGATGATCCGGCGGCAGCGGCTGGATGACGGCGTCGAATCCGTGTTGATCAGCCAGGAAACGGACCATGCTCTTGTAGACGGCACGGGCCACATCGAAGCGGAACCGAGGATCGAGGCCAAAGCGCATGTCGGCGAAGTTCTGATGGGACAGCAATTCGAGCAGCACTCCCGGCACATTGGGTCGGACGGCTTCGCTGTAGTCCCGGTCCCATAACGCGCGGCGCGTCCAGGTCGAATCGTAGAGCGCCCGGATGTCATCCACGATCTGTGTCTGCATACCGTCGGCCAGGTCCCTGTTCGCAAAACGGGAGAACCCCGAAGGGAACGCCCGCTCCCCTTCGGTACCGGTGCTGCTGTAGATCAGCAGCGTGCCGATCGTGCTGTCGGATGCGGTGACGCCGGCATCGGTATGGAACGCCAGGGAGAGGTCCACCGGCACGCCCAATCCGGGTGTGCTGCGGTCCTTGTTCGGTCCGAGGGGCGCACCTCGCAGGTAGTTGACCCACTCGGCCCGGCTACGGTAATCGTCCACGTAATCGTTCGACGACTCGGTCACGTTGTAGACCAGGGCCGCTGGAAATCCAGCGTATTGCATCCAATAGCGGGCTCCTTCCGTGAACCGGGGCCGTCCTGACGTCTTGCCGGCACGGGCCACATGTCCAACGCCTCCACCGAAACGCACGGCATCGGCAGAGACGGAAGTCCCGGGCAGACGGCTCTGGTTGGTCAGCTCCACCCGCCCGGACTCGGGACGCTGTCCTTCGGCAAAACGGTAGGTGCCAAGGTAGACCCACGTACCGGCCATCATGCCCTGATCGACCCGGATCTCTGTCGATCCTCCCAGATGGTGGACCGTGTAGCGCGCATCCGGTGCAGGACGCTCGGTCCGCCCCCAGGAAACGTGCACCGCATAGGTACCCGCCTGCGGCAGATCCGGGATCCAGGTGGCCACGGCCAAAGGTTCGCGCGTGGTCGGCGCCACACGATGGTGCCCTTCCTCGAACGGATTCTCGTCCACGAGCATATCCAGCGCCCGGAAACCGGGTGTTGCGGCCCGCTGCCAGGCCACTCCCCGTTCAGCCACTTCCAGGTAGCGGTTTCCGGTCGGCGTGCCGACGGGCGCATCGACCGAGGGCACGACCAATCGACCCGAACGGTCCCGGATCCATTGCCCATCGGCATCGACCACCACTTCGGCTGTCTGCACGTCCCGTTCCCGGGGCATGTGAACGTAGGCACCGGCATTTTCCAGCATGGGAGCCAGATAAGGGACGACGAAGGACAGGGGGAAGAGATCTTCTACCGTCTGGAAAAGACGGGCCCGCTGCCACTCCCAACGATCCAGTCGTTCCTCGTAATACCATCCGTGGCTGGGCCAGAGGGCCGCGTGGCGCCCGGACAACTGGGCCTGTGAGCGCCACGGGCGATCCGGGTAGGAGGTCAAAAGCCGCCCCTCCTGCTGCTCGGGCCACCGCTTGGCGTCCGAACCGCCATTTTCAGCAAAGACATTCGGGACGAGCCATGCCGGGTCGTGGTCAAGGACCCGGAGCTCCGTCGTCCAGGACCCCAACAAGGGATCCAACGCCTCACCGACGAGCTGCTCAAGGACGGCAGCATCCCCCAGCCGGAAAGGCCGATGGGCCAGCGCATCGTTGAAGTGGATTTCAAGGGAACGAGCCACACGGTCCACGAACACTGTGTCCACGTTGGCCCCTCGATCCAGATCCAGCGCACACGGGCCGGCCTTGCAGGCTTCGAGCCGGGCGCCAAGGCGAGCCGACACCCGGGAGGACGCCTCGGCATCGGTCAGCTCATCCACCGTGAGCAACCGGACAGGTGCGCTGCAGGCGGTCAAACCGAGGGTAAGGGTCAGGATGAGGGACGCAGATCGGAGATTCATGGCAGCATCAGGACAACAGGTTCACTTTCCAATCCCAGGCGACCCAGGGCCCGGATGACCACTGCCCATTGGCCACGGAGCAGGTCGGCTT
>JAQCDI010000125.1 GCA_027620595.1 Bacteroidota bacterium
TCCACCAGATCCGCAGGCTTGAATGGGTGGACGAGCGGGACAGCATGCCGCTTGATGTCCAGACGCTGCGCAACCTCGAGCTCGTGTCGAGCGCTGCCACCGGCGAACGCGAAGGGTCCCTGGTGGCCATCGTGGATCGCACCCAGACACCCATGGGGGCCCGACTCCTGCGTTCCTGGCTCCTGCGTCCCCTGCGCAAGCTTGAGCAGATCGAGTGGCGCCAGCAGGTCGTGGAGGTGTTCCATGCATCGCGCACACTCCGGGAATCCGTCCGATCCCTCCTCGACCAGGTGGGTGACCTGGAGCGCATGGCCGTTCGGGCGGCCACGGGTCGGGCCACTCCCCGGGACCTCTCCGGCCTGCGGGACGCCCTGGCCATCTTGCCGGACCTGACGGATCTGCTCCGGGGAGCACACGCTCCCGTGCTCATCGAATGGCTCGAGAAGCTTAATCCCTGCGATGATGTCGTGGATCAGATCGGCCTTTTCCTGGTGGATGATCCCCCGGCCCAACTCAAGGATGGGGGGGTGATCCGCGCGGGTGTGTCCGAAGAACTGGACGAACTGCGCTCCCTGGCCAAGGGAGGCAAAGAGTGGCTGTCCCAGCTGCAGAAACGGGAGGCGGACCGGACGGGCATCTCCTCGCTGAAGGTCAGCTACAACCGCGTTTTCGGGTACTACCTCGAGGTGACCAACGCCCACAAGGACAAGGTTCCGGCCGAATGGATCCGCAAGCAGACCCTCGTCAACGCAGAGCGCTACGTTACCGAGGAACTGAAGGTGTACGAGGAGAAGATCCTGGGCGCCGAGGAGCGTCTGGTGGCCCTTGAGCACGCCCTTTTTGGCGAACTGCGGGACGCTGTGGCCCGGCACGTGGATCGCATCCAGGCCAATGCGCGCCTGCTGGCCGTATGCGACGTGCTGTCAGCCCTTGCAGAAGTGGCCCATGCCCATCGGTTCACCCGTCCGCTCCTTCACGATGGGCTGGACCTGGAGATCGAAGAGGGCAGACACCCCGTGGTCGAGGCCCACCTGCCGCCGGGTGAGCCGTTCGTGCCCAATTCGGTGCGGCTCTCGGCCGATGCCGAGCAGATCCTGATCATCACCGGACCGAACATGGCCGGGAAAAGCGTCGTCCTGCGTCAGGTGGGCCTCATTGTCCTGCTGGCCCAGATCGGGTCCTTCGTGCCTGCTAGACGGGCGCGCATCGGTATTGCGGATCGCATCTTTACGCGGGTGGGCGCCTCGGACAACCTGGCCGCAGGGGAGAGCACGTTCCTCGTCGAGATGAACGAGACGGCCAACATCCTCAACAATGCCACACGCCGTTCGCTCATCCTGCTCGATGAAGTCGGTCGCGGCACCAGCACATTCGACGGAATGTCGATTGCCTGGGCCCTCGTGGAGTACCTGCATGGCACGGAGGCCGTTGCCGCCCGGACGCTGTTCGCCACCCATTACCACGAGCTCAACGAACTCGAGCAACGGCTCGAAAGGGTTCGCAATTACCGCATCCAGGTTCAGGAGTACAACGGGAAGGTCATTTTCCTGCGCAAGCTGGTGCGGGGAGGTGCCGATCATTCCTACGGAATCGAAGTGGCGCGGATGGCCGGACTGCCCGCCGAGGTCCTGGACCGTTCCCGCGAGATCCTCAACCAGCTGGAGCAACAGGAGCTCGAGATCCGCAAGGATGGGGGGCGAACCGTTCCCGAAGCGCGGCACCGGATCGAGGAAGGGCCCCAGATGTCCCTCTTCGTTGCTGAACCGGATCCCGTTCTGCAGGAACTCCGGGACGCCATTGCCGGCATCAATCCGGACGAAATGACCCCCATCGATGCGCTCCTGCTCCTGAGCCGTCTACACCAGAAAGTCCGCCGACCATGATTCGCGATTTCATACATCGATCCCCGGTGCTCGACGAAACCAATTTTGTGGCAGACAACGCCGCGGTCATTGGCGACGTCCACCTGGGGCGCGACGCGTCCGTGTGGTTTTCCGCCACCATCCGGGGGGATGTGCACCGCATCCGGATCGGTGCGCGTTCCAACGTGCAGGATAACGCCGTGGTGCATGTGACCCACCAGACGGCCCCGACGACCATCGGGGACAACGTGACCGTCGGTCACTCCGCCATCATCCACGGGTGCACCATCCGGGACCGGGTCCTGGTCGGAATGGGAGCCATCATCCTGGATCATGCGGACATCGGTTCCGATTCCATCATCGGCGCCGGCGCCCTGGTCACGGGAGGGAAAGTGATTCCACCCCGGTCCATGGTCATCGGATCGCCCGCAAAAGTGGTGCGGGAGTTGACCGACGAGGAAGTGGCTTCCATCATGTACTATGCCAACAATTATGTCCGCTACAAGAACGTCTACCTGGGCGTGGATCAGCCGGACGTCAATCCTTTCTATTCCTGACCGGCCGTTCCGGGTGGTCCTCAACGTCATTCTGTTTCCATGCGCATCCTGATCATCGGCAGTGGAGGCCGAGAGCACGCCATTGCCTGGGCGCTGCACCAGAGCCCCTCGCGTCCTGTCCTGTTCATTGCCCCAGGCAATGGCGGAACCCTTCATCTGGGCACCAATGTGGCCCTGGATGCAGCGGACCATGCGGCGGTACTGGGTTTCGTGGCAAACGAGCGGATCGATCTGGTGGTTGTCGGGCCGGAACAGCCGCTGGTGGATGGGCTGTCCGATGCGTTGCGCGCCAAAGATATTCCTGTTGTCGGCCCGTCGGCCGCGGCTGCCCGTCTGGAGGGGAGCAAGGCCTTTTCCAAGGACTTCATGCAACGACACGGCATTCCCACGGCGGCTTACCGGACGTTCCGAGCTGGGCAGTTGTCGCAGGCCCTGGACTTTGTTAGGCAGGAGGGAGCTCCCATCGTGGTCAAGGCCAGCGGTCTGGCCGCTGGCAAAGGGGCCATCGTGTGCGAGACCCTTGTATCGGCGGAGGAGGCGGTGACCGACCTTCTGGAGGATGGGTTGCTGGGAGAAGCGGGCTCCACCGTGGTCATAGAATCCTTCATGCAGGGTGAAGAGGCCAGTCTCTTCGTGCTCACTGATGGATCCGATTACGTTCTGCTGCCGAGTGCGCAGGATCACAAGCGCATCGGGGAGGGAGACACGGGGCCGAACACGGGCGGCATGGGGGCATACGCGCCGGCGCCGGTCATGACGAAGGAGCGACTTGAGGAAGCCATCAAGCGTGTGGTCGAGCCCACCCTGACCGGGATGCGGAATGAGGGCAATCCCTACCAGGGCATCCTGTATGTGGGCCTGATGATCACGACCGAGGGGCCCAAGGTGGTCGAATACAATTGTCGCCTGGGCGACCCCGAAACGCAGGTGGTGCTGCCGCTGCTGGCCACGGATGCTGTGGAGGTGTTCGGTGCCATCGCATCGGGCCGACTGGCCGACCTGGACGTGTCCCTCCATCCGGGAGCCTGCGCGTGCGTTGTGATGGCTTCTGCCGGATATCCTGGATCCTACGTCAAGGGAAAGGCAATCCGCGGCGTGGAGGTCGCCGATCGGCTCGAGGGCGTGCAGGTCTTCCACGCGGGGACGGCAGTGGATGCAGAAGGCACGCTGCGCAGCACCGGCGGACGGGTCCTGGCTGTTTCCGCCCGGGGCCATGATCTTCGCGCAGCATTGGATCGGGCCTATGCGGGCGTGAAGGCCATTGACTTCGATGGTGCCGTGCATCGTAGGGACATCGGGCATCGCGGCCTGGACCGGTAGCCGACATGTCCCGAGTCCCGGCACTCCGCTCGGCAGGCTTCCTTGGCATCGGCTTCGGCGTTTTCCTGGGGATGTTGGCGGGTTGTCGTTCCCTGCAGGAGGTACCCATACTCTGGATGGAATCGGACGTGTCAGAGCCGGTCTACCTGACGCTGGATCGGGTGCAGACGCCTCCCTTGGGCATCGTGGATGGGTCTCGCAGCGTCGACGGACGATTGTGGCTCCTTGACGGGCTCAGCCAGGATCTGTTGGTTTGGGATCCGACCACCGTGTCGGGGCAGCGGATGGCCCTCATGGATGAGCAGGGAAACCTGCTGTTGGATCCTGTTACAGTCGACGCGTCGGCCGGCCTCTCCCTGATCGTCGGGGATCGTGCGCTCGGACGGATTTACCGGTACGATCGTCAGGGCACGCTGCTCGATGCGTGGTCCGTTCCCGAGCCGGGTCCGGGTGAGACCCGCAGGATGCTTGCACCGGGGAATGTGGCATCGGCCATGGGATTCAGCCGAGTCGCAATGGTCTCGGGTGGGGTGGTGGCGCTCCTTGATCCCGCAACCTCGCGGGTGGCAGTCGTTGACGAAACGGCCCGGGAAGCGCGGTTCCTGGACATACCCGGTTCCGCGGGCGCCATGGCCGCTTGGCGCGGCACGTTACTGGTGGTCGATGCGGCCGCATCACGCTTGCATCTCCTGGATCCCTCCGGTGCTTCGTTCCGCGAGATCCGGTTACCCGCCAGCGGGGAGGACGAGCGGGTGGTGGACATGCAGATCCATGACGGGCAGATATTCCTCCTCGGGTCCGCCGGTCAGGTGTGGCTCATGGATGGCCTTCTTCCCGGCCAGGGAGCCACTCGGCCAAGGCTGCGACGGTTCCGGTCGGGCAGCACGGCGAGTACCTGGACGGGTTTGCTGGTGGGGGATGCGCACCTGTGGTGGATGAGCGAAGACGGACTTTACCGCTCTGCTCGGCCGCGTTGAACAGCGTGGCGGCGCAGACCACCCGACCCAGACCACCCGGCTCGATCCACCCTTCCCAGACCTCCCGAATCATCCGACCCGGCCTAGACGTCGCGGTACACGGTTTCCAGTGCCTCGAGCGCCGCTTCCCGTTCCTGGATACGGTTCTTGCGATCCAGGATGGAGGCGGAAACGATGCGTTCCGAACACCGATCCAGCGGGAGGGGGCATCGTTCACAGGTCACTCCGACATCTTCGACCGGAATGTTCGGGTCGTTCCAGAACCGTACGGCCTGCTTGAACGCATCGTCCAACTCGAACCCCATGATCACGCACGAATCGTCCTCCGGGTGGAGTTGCTTGGTGCGGGACATGGCCAGGATGAACGCCTCTTCATGCATGGGTACGACCCGGCCGCGCTGGGCGGCCACCGTAGGTCCGGAACGGGCCGGTAGATCAGGAGCGGCAATCTCGCGTTGTCGGGCCCGATCCTTGAGCAGGCGCATGCCAGCCCATTTCCGGCAGTAGTGCTCGTTGGCCGACAAGCCACGGGGCAGGGACATGCCCGACAGGTTGAGCAGCTTGGTCACGTCAAACGCCTGCTTGCCCGAATGCATGTTCAGACGCATGAAGTAGTGGTTCTTCAGGCCGAATTCCGCGTAGGCCAGCTGTCCGATGCGGTAGAAGAACATTTCGGGTGTGGCCTGCAGTCGGTACATGAGTTCGAGCATGGCGCCCGGTTCGAACTGTGGCCGGGAAAAGAAGGCCCGTAGACCGGCCGCGGTTTCCTGTCTGCCCAGGAGGAGGGCACCGGCAAAGTAGGAGGTGCGGTAGTTGTCCAGTACTTGTTCGAAGCTCTCCACCTTGATCCAGGAGGACGTGGTCACCCGGGGCGGAATGTCGAGTACCCGGTTGCCGACCTCCTTGGCAAAGATGAAGGCCCTTTGTTCCGGGAGGAGGCGGGGATTGACGAAGAGGCGCGGACGTTTGCCAGGTATCGTGATGGAGCGGAAGGAGTGCAGCGTGGGATGCGAACCCAGTCGTTCCTCGTCCACGATGATCCGGAATTCCGTTTCCAGGAAGCGCCGCAGCGATGCGGCGTCCAGGGGGCGTTCCAACCGAGGGCTTCCCTGGATTACCTCATCGGCGGCCTGCTCGATGTCCGGGAAATAGTTGTTGTGCAGCTTCTGGTAAGCACGCAGGGCCGCGAAAAGGAATTGCTCCACCCCGATGTCATACATCTCTCCGATCTCGAGGAAGGTGCGGATCATGGCCCCGGCCCGGTCGGGCGAGGAGGTCAAAACACTGAAGAGATCTTCTGCCTGGAGGCCGAACAGTTCGAAGGGAAACTCCCTGAAGAACCCGGATTCGAGGGACGCTTCGAGGGTGACCTCGACATCGGCCGTCCCGGCCGTTACCAGGTCGTCATAGGTCGTGTCATAGGCGGCCGCGAGGGCCAGCAGTTTCTCACTCTTGGGATACTTCTTGCCCTTCTCGATTTCCGAGAGGTAGGAAATGCTGATGCCGGCCCTCGAGGCCGCCTCCCTGAGTGGAAGACCACGGGCCAGCCGCAGGTTCTTGAGCTTGAAGCCCAGGATGAAGCGGAGCTTCTCTTCGTTTACCGACATGGAAGGATCGGTTGTTGGAGACGCGGACGGACGATGCGAAATTTCGCTGGAAGCGAAAGGTAGGGGCAGGATCCGTGCATTTCCATGTGCAAAACCCGGATCGGTCGCGAAATTTCGCTTGTCCTGCCCGGCAGGTAACAATATGTTCATGTGGCGGGCCAACGAGGCCCAGATTTCCTTGATTAAGCATCCCGGAATCCATCATGCGCCTCGCATTATTCGGCCCGCCCGGCGCCGGAAAGGGCACCCAGTCACTTCTGCTGAAAGAACAGTTCGGACTGGATGTCATTTCGACAGGCAACCTGATCCGGACGGCCATCCGCAACGGAACGCCCCTCGGACGACAGGTAGAAGCGCACGTGCATGCGGGAGGCCTGGTGCCGGATGAACTGGTGCGGGATCTGGCCAACGAAGCCATTGCGGCGCATGCGTTCGACAACTTCATCCTGGACGGTTACCCGCGCACCACACGACAGGCCAGGTGGCTGACCTCCTTCCTGGAGGCCTACAAGGCCCCCTTGGAAGCTGTCATCTTCCTCAAGGTGTCGGATGAGGCCATCGTGGAGCGTCTTTCAAACCGGCGAATCCATCAGCAGACAGGAGAGAGCTACCACTTGATACTCCATCCGCCGCCCGCTCATGTGGACCCCCGCTTGATCGTGCAACGAGCCGATGACGCGCCCGAGTCGGTCCTTTCCCGGCTGGAAACCTACCGGAAGGAAACCCAGCCGGTGGAAGCGTATTTCAGGGAAGCTGGCCTCCTGCTTGAAATCGAGGGGGAAGGCACGGTGCAGGATATCTACGCCCGCATCGGTACCCACATCGAACAGCTCGCGGAATTGCAGGCAGCCTGACATTCCCCGGCCCACGGCCCATTGCCCCGACTTTCCGAACATATCCGCCGGCACCAGCGCGGGGCGGTAGATGTCCAGGTTTTGCCCTCGAATATCGAATCAGTGGTCTCCCTGCAAGGCGCCTGGTCCCTGCCGACG
>JAQCDI010000126.1 GCA_027620595.1 Bacteroidota bacterium
TTTCGAGCGTTTTGGCCTTCTGACGAGGGCTGCGTTCGTGCGCGGAATTCGGTATGTTGAAGGCTATCCGTTCACCGGCCCCACGGGGTCCAACCGATATCGTCATGAGCACGGCTCATTCCGCACCCAAGGATCTTTTCGGAACCCGCCAGACCTTCGACACCGGCTCCGGCACGGGCGTCCTCTACAGCCTGCATGCCCTTCGCGACCAGGGCTTCGCCGGCATTGACCGCCTCCCCTATTCGATCAAGGTGCTGCTCGAGTGCGCGCTCCGCAACTGCGACGGCTTCCTTGTCGAGAAAACGGACGTCGAGAAACTGGCCACCTACGACCCGGCCAATCCGGCGCAGGTAGAGATCCCCTTCATGCCGGCCCGTGTGCTGCTGCAGGACTTTACCGGTGTACCGGCCGTCGTGGACCTGGCCGCCATGCGGAGTGCCATGGCCCGCCTGGGAGGCGACCCCGAGGAAATCAACCCGCGCGTGCCCGTGCACCTGGTCATCGACCACTCCATCCAGGTGGACGCCTTCGGTCAGGATCAGGCCCTGTTCATCAACGAGCAGAAAGAGTTCGAGCGCAACGCCGAGCGCTACGAATTCCTGCGCTGGGGAAAGAGCGCCTTCGATAATTTCGCTGTCGTGCCTCCGGGATCGGGCATCTGCCACCAGGTGAACCTTGAATACATTGCCCGTGGCGTGTGGAGCAAGCCCGAATCCGACGGCATGACTGTCTACTATCCCGACTCCCTCGTAGGTACGGACAGCCACACCACCATGATCGACGGGCTGGGTGTGGTCGGCTGGGGCGTGGGCGGCATCGAAGCCGAAGCCGTCATGCTCAATCAGCCCATCTACATGCTCATGCCGGAAGTCATCGGCTTCCGCATCACCGGTGAGCTGCCCGAAGGCGCCACGGCCACCGACCTGGTCCTCAAAGTGACCCAGTTGCTCCGCAGCTACGGGGTGGTCGGCAAGTTTGTCGAATTCTTCGGACCCGGCATCTCGAACATGACCGTCCCGGACCGCGCCACGATTGCCAACATGGCCCCCGAATACGGCGCCACGATGGGCTTCTTCCCCATCGACCAGGAAACACTCGCTTTCCTGCGTCGCACGGGTCGCCCGGAAGACGTGGTCAAGGCCGTTGAGCGCTACACAAAGGCCCAGGGGCTCTTCCGTACGGACGATGCGGCCGATCCGCAGTTCAAGGATGTCCTCGAACTGGACCTGTCCACCATCACGCCGGCCCTCTCGGGACCGAAGCGTCCGCAGGACCACATCGAATTGCCGGCCATGCAGCGGGAGTTCCACGAGGCCTTGACGCGCCCCGCAGGACCCCGCGGCTTCGGTCTGAGCGAGGAGCGGCTGGCCCGCAAAGGCACCTTCCATGACGAGCGCGGTCAGACGCTGGAGATGGCTCACGGGGACGTGACCATTGCCGCCATCACGAGCTGCACCAACACGTCCAACCCCAGCGTCATGATCGGCGCCGGCCTGGTAGCCAAGAAAGCGGTCGAGCGCGGCCTCAAGGTCAAGCCCTACGTAAAGACCTCCCTGGCGCCGGGCTCCAAGGTCGTGACCGACTACCTGGAGAACGCCGGACTGTGGCCATACCTGGATGCCATCGGCTTCAACCTGGTGGGCTACGGCTGCACGACCTGCATCGGCAACTCCGGTCCGCTGCCAGACGCCACGGTCAACGCCATCAAGGAAGGAGACCTGATCGTATCCGGTGTGCTTTCCGGCAACCGCAACTTCGAAGGCCGCATCCACCAGATGGTGCAGGCCAACTTCCTGGCCTCTCCCCCGCTGGTCGTGGCCTACGCCCTGGCCGGTACGGTGGACATCGACCTGACAAAGGATCCGATCGGCACCGACTCCACGGGCAACGACGTTTACCTGCGGGACATCTGGCCGACGTCCGCCGAGATCCTCGATCTGGTGAACCGGTGTGTGACCGCCGACGCCTTCCTGAAGGAATACACCGGCATCGAGGACTCCAACGAGCTCTGGAATGCCATCCAGATCCCGGAAGGATCCATCTACCAGTGGTCCTCCGAGTCGACCTACGTGCAGGAGCCGCCGTTCTTCATGGACCTGACGGCCGAGACTCCGACGATCTCCTCGATCACCGGCGCCCGCGTCCTGGCCAAGGTGGGAGACTCCACCACGACGGACCACATCTCCCCGGCCGGCTCCATTGCGCCGAACAGCCCGGCAGCCACATACCTGCTGGACAACGGGGTAGAGTACCTGGACTTCAACTCCTACGGTTCGCGCCGCGGCAATCACGAGGTCATGATGCGGGGCACGTTTGCCAACATCCGCATCAAGAACCATCTCCTGCCGGGGACGGAGGGCGGCATCACGCGGTATTTCCCTACAGACGAAACGCTGTCGATCTACGACGCTTCCATGAAATACCAGGAAGACGGCACGCCGCTCGTCGTCCTGGCAGGAAAAGACTACGGCATGGGCTCGTCGCGTGACTGGGCTGCCAAGGGTACCCTCCTTCTGGGCGTCAAAGCGGTCATCGCAGAGAGCTATGAGCGTATCCACCGCTCGAACCTGATCGGCATGGGCGTCCTGCCGCTGCAGTACAAGGAAGGCCAGACGGCCGCATCCCTTGGCCTGGACGGCACGGAGTCCTACTCGATCCCGGTCACGAACGATGTCAAGGCGCTCTCCAGCATCCGCGTGACGGCCACCCGGACCGACGGAAGTACCGTCGTGTTCGACGCTGACTGCCGTCTGGATACCCCCGTCGAGGTGGAGTACTACCGCAACGGAGGCATCCTGCACTACGTGCTGCGCGACTTCCTGAACACATCAAGTGTGAAAGCATGACCCGACTCTCCCGCGTCCTCGGATCCACGATCCTCCTGCTGGCCCTCACCACGACCGCCGGCGCCCAGATCAACGATCCGTACGACTCGGGAGGGGTGCTGCTGCCCGAACAGGCAGCCTACGACGTCAAGCACTACGACCTGTCCGTACAGGTCTTTCCGGACACACAGACCATCCAGGGGACGGTGACCGTGCACGCGCGCGTGGCCAGTCCCCTGGCTTGGTTCGTACTGGACCTGGATCCCCGACTGGACGTGACAGCGGTGCAACAGCTTCCGGACGGGGCAGACCCGGTGTCGGTGTCCTTCGAGCGGCGCGATGCGCGGATCTGGATCAAGCCCGTCTCGACGCTGCAGCCCGGCACCCTGGCCCGCTTCACGGTGACCTACGGGGGCAGCCCGCGCATCGCGCCGCGTCCCCCGTGGGACGGTGGCATCCAGTGGGAAAAGACGCCCTCAGGAGCCGACTGGATTACCACGTCCAACCAGATGATCGGCGCCGATGTGTGGTGGCCCGTCAAGGATCATGTTTCGGACGAACCCGCCACGATGAGCATCCGCATCCGGGTCCCCGAGCCCTTGGTGGCCGCTTCGAATGGCCGGCTGATGGATGTTGTCCCGCACGGGGACGGCACGCGGACCTACGTGTGGAGGGTATCGAACCCGATCAACGTCTACAACGTGGCGCTCAACATCGCCCCCTACCGGATCATCGAGGATACCTATACGAGCGTGGCGGGAGACACCTTTCCGATGCAGTTCTTTGTCCTGCCGGAGGACTACGAGAAGGGCATGATCCTGTTCGAGGAAATCAAGGACCACATCGCCTTCTTCGAGGACGTCGTCGGACCCTACCCCTTCCGTTCCGACAAGTACGGCGTGGCGCAGACCCCCCATCTGGGCATGGAGCACCAGACCATCATTGCCTACGGGGCCAACTTCTCGAATACGTCCATGACCCGGGGCAACGACCTGGGATTCGACGCGCTCCACCACCATGAGGCCGCCCACGAATGGTGGGGAAACCTCCTGACGAACGCCAGCTGGTAGGACATGTGGTTGCACGAGGGATTCGGCTCCTACATGCAGCCGCTCTACCGCGAAAGACTGCAAGGCCGGAATGCCTACAACGTGGCCATGATGCAGCAGCGCCGGGGAATCGGCAACCGCAAGGCCATGGCCCCGGATTCCGTCCTGTCGGCCCAGGAGATCTATGACGGCCGGGACATCTACAGCAAGGGCTCCTGGGTGCTGCACACCCTGCGCTTCCTCGTCGGGGACGACGCCTTCTTTGAAATCCTGCGGCGGCAGGCCTATCCGGATTCGGCCATGGAATCCGTAACCGACGGCTCCCAGGTCCGCTTCGGCACCACGACCGACTTTACCCGTCTCGCCTCGGCACACGCTGGGCAGGACCTCACCTGGCTCTTCGATGTCTATGCGCGACAGCCTCGCCTGCCCCGACTCGAAACCTTGCGTGAGGGCAACCGGATGACCCTCAAGTGGGTGGTTGACGGCACAGATCTTCCCTTTCCCATGCCCCTGGAGATCGAAGTGGACGGTCAGCGGCGGCGCGTGGACATGCCCGGAGGCCGGACCGTGATTACAGTGGAGGAATCTGCCGACGTACGCATCGACCCCGACAACCGGATCCTGCGCGAAGGCAACGTGCAGCCGTAACAGGGCGGACGGACCGCGATAGGACGGACGTTGACAGTGCGGTTCGCCCGTCATCAGCCAACCGAAAGAATCACTCGGGGACTTCTTCCAGCAGGATAAGCCCTGATTCGTGCGGAGTGAGGGAGATCTGTCCGTACGAGACGAAAACCATGGCTCCGGTCATGACATCCTTCAGGACGGTATCGTCGGGCCACACGATGGAAACATTGAGGCGCGTACGGCCCTCGGCCCCGGTAACGATGACCACCTGATCGGCGTCCGTGCCCATCCGGAGGCCCCGATGGAACGCCGCCGGCTCATCCTGCACCATGTCGAACCCTCCCCGGGCCACCGCCGGGTGTTGCCCACGAAAGGATCCGAGCGTCTTCCAGAGAACGAACCGGGGATCGGTCTCACTGGCAAAAACCATGGGGGACATGGACCGGTGTCGGTCGTCAGATACGTCCGGACCCGGTTCACGGCCCGATTCTGCGCCGTAGTGCCATACCACGGGGCCGGGCTGAAGCAGGAACGAGGACAGCTCCGCGCTGTCGAAAGTCGCCGAGGTGTGCAGGGAGCGGAAGTCAAGCGCCTCGAGAGCCGCCTTCTCCGTTGCGGCAATTGTGGCAGCCGGTAGGGTATCCGAGGGTTCTACACTCTCCCAGGCGCGCCAAACGACATCCCGATCGGCAGCAACCATCATCGGCACCGCGCCTTCGGACAACAGAAGGAATGGGGTTTCGGGGTCGGTCTCGCGCTGACGATAGGCCCGTTCCACTTCATCGGTGAGCAGTTTCAGGACCTCCGGATCCATGCCGTCCGTCTCGCGGACATGGAAGCCATGGATAGGCTGTTCGCGGACCCAGTCGGCCAGCCATTTCACAACGTGATTGGCCGCGCTGCGACGCGCGCCCGTCCGTACAAAAAACGCATCCAGTTCCTGGCGCTCGACTTCCGCCTGCTCATCTCCCCATTTCAGGGTCAGGAAGGCCGGAAGCCCACTTACCTCTACATCGGAACGCAGATCCGGAAGTCCTCCGACACACTGGTCAATTCCTTCCGGGGCACATGCCTCATAGCCAGCCACATCCGCCCGGATCCAGTCCGAGCCCCACCACTGCTGCCAGGCAGCGGCCGAATCCGCCACGGTCACTTGCGTTGCCAGGTAGGATTGCCAGCCCAGACGGCTCGACGGTTGCCAGGCACGCCAACCCTCGCCGGTCAATCCTCCGAAGCCGAAAGAGGCCATGTCATGCATGGTGGCCGGTCCCACGTGGTTCAGGTCCACATCCACTACGATACGGATTCCCTGCTCCCCCGCTGCCCCGGCAAGGGCCTGGAAGGATTCGGCCGAACCGAAGGCCCGTTCGAAAGCTGTGTAATCGAGGGGCCACGCTCCTTCGTAGGCATACAGCTGAAAATCCCCATCGCCGCCGCCTACCCAGCCGTGTACCTGCTCATAGGGCGCCGACAGCCACAGTACATTGACGCCCAGATCGGTGAAGTATCCGTCTTCCACCCAGGCCCGGATGCCGTCGTAGTCCCCTCCGTGGAAATGGCCTGTAGCGTCTTCCGGATAGGCGGATCCGTTGCCATCGAGGCCACGCCCGTATGCCACGTCATTGGAGGAGTCCCCGTTTGAAAAACGGTCCGTCACCAGCCGATAGGCGGTAGCGTGGTCCCAGGAGAACCGGACCTCCTGGGCAGAGGCAGATCCACCCAGCAACAGGGCCATCAGAACGGGAATCCAGCGGAAGGGCATGGATGGAACGGGGGACGGAAGGGAGGTACAGTGCAGCGTTCTAAGGTACGCCTCCCAAAGGGTTCCGTGGACTCCCCCATACGGTTTTGCCCTTGCGCGCCACGAGGCGGAGCAACCCTCTCCTGCCAACCCGGCCCGGGGCCCTCCCGCGCAATCGCACGAGGATCGACCCATGATCAGGCCACGGCGCGTCGGGAATGCCGGAAGATGCCTCCCCGGTTCATGTGCCCGACGTACCTGCCCAGCACCCGGACTTCCTCGAATACATCCGGACGGATGAGGATATCCTCGTATTCGTCGTTGGCCGGTTCGAGACGCAGCCCTTCCCGATCGTAGAATACCTTCTTGAGGGACGTCTCCCCGTTGTAGAGCACCGCGCCGATGCCTCCATTGGGAATGTCATCATCCATGAGCAGCACATAGTCCCCGTCATGGATGTCGGCACCTATCATGGAGTTGCCGGACACCCGGATGGCAAACATCCGGTCCAGACCGGGAAACAGTGTTTCGAGCGTGATGTTGCCCAGATGCTCTTCTACCGCCTCCTGCAGCTTTCCGGCCGTTATGATGCCTCGGATGGGAATGCCGGCCGGCTCCAGTTCGGCCTCCTTCTCCTCGGGGAAATAGAAACCATCTTCCTCGCGCACCAGGAATCCCTTCTTCTCAAGGGCCTGCAGGTTCTGCGTCACGCTGTTCGGTGAGCGGAATCCGAACCGGTCGGAAATCTCCCGATAAGTGGGCCACTCACCCTGCCGGTCCACATGGTTCTTCAGGTAGTCCAGGAAGGATTCCTGTTTCTGGGTCAGTCCTCTGCGTGCCATGGGCTTCTGATGGGAATGTGAGCGCAGGTCCGGGCATAATGCACATATAATACATATATAACCCCGAGCACGCAACCCCTCTCCCGCTTTTTGCATCACCCGGCCGGGGGATCCCCTCCTTCCAATTGGGCGAACACGCGTCCGACACGCGTGGGGTATGCCTCCTCCACA
>JAQCDI010000127.1 GCA_027620595.1 Bacteroidota bacterium
CTTCGGCGGCGGCCCGGATGGCCTTCTCCGCCTCGCGGTAAATGTTGGCAAACGCTTCGATGAACCCTTCCGGGTGGCCCGAAGGCAGACGCGTGGCCCCCTGGGCCGCCGCCGAAACGTACCCGTTGCCATTCTTGTAGATCTTCTCGGGGCCATCCTGCGAGCGGACCCAGAGCCAGGTCGGGAATTCCTGCCGCCACTCGAGTCCGGCCTTGGATCCATAGATGCGGACCTTGAGGGCGTTCTCCTCGCCCTGTGAGATCTGCGAACAGTAGAGCACGCCCCGCGCCCCACCTTCGTAGTGGATGAGCACCGACGCATCGTCCTCGAGCGCCCGCCCGTCGACCACGGTACCGAGATCGGCCACGAGCTCTTTCATCTCCAGGCCCGTGATGTAGTGGACCAGGTTCTCGCAGTGCGTCCCGATGTCTCCCAGGGCAGACGAGGCACCGGCACGTGCCGGATCCGAACGCCAGGACGCCTGCTTCTGACCCGTGGCCTCCAGGAGCGTCGAAAGCCATCCCTGGGGATATTCGACCACCACCTTCCGAAGGGTGCCCAATTCGCCCTTCCGAACCATGTCCCGGGCCTGCTTGACCATGGGGTAGCCGGTGTAGTTGTGCGTCAGGGCAAACACCCGGCCGGTGCGCGATACCGTTCGGCAAAGGTCTTCGGATTCCTCCACCGTCATGGTCATCGGTTTGTCACAGACCACGTGGAAGCCGGCCTCGAGGGCCGCCTTGGCCACGGGATGATGAAGGAAGTTGGGCGTCACGATGCTGACGAAGTCGATGCGGTCTTCGGTCCGGGCCGCTTCCGCCGTGATCATTTCCTGCCAGGAAGGATAAACCCGGGATGGATCGAGGAACAGGTTGCGGCCGGCCTCCTGCGATTTCTCGGTCGACGAGGAGAAGGCACCGGCCACCAGCTCCATGGATCCATCGAGTTCGGCAGCCATGCGGTGGACAGCACCGATGAAAGCGCCGGGGCCACCCCCGACCATGGCATATCGCAGTTTTCGGTTCATTGTGCTCATAAGAAAGGAATCGGAGCAGGATAGAAGATGGGGTGAACAGGGTTTGATAACAAAAAGGTAAAGCCGGACGAGGAAGTGCAGCGTACTTTTCGCTGCACTCCCTCGGTATTCCCGACCCCCGTCCCATGACCGGACCTATTTCAGGCCGCAACAAGCCCCTCGTCCTCGTAGTCGATGACGAGGAGGACATTCTGGAACTGGTCAAGTATAACTTGAAAAAGGAAGGTTTCGATGTGGAATGTGCCGAAAACGGCATCCAGGCCCTGGAGATGGCCAAGGAATCCACACCGGACATCATCGTGATGGACATCATGATGCCGGAAATGGACGGCATCCAGGCATCCCGGCACCTGCGCGAACACGCCCTCCTGCGGACCATCCCGATCCTGATGCTCACCGCCAAGAGCGACGAGTCCGATCAGGTGGAAGGGCTCGATGCCGGAGCCGACATCTATCTGACCAAACCGGTTTCCATTCCGGTCCTCCTGAGCCAGATCAAGGCGCTCCTGCGCGGCGCCAAGCGCTACGACATGCCGGTAGACGTGCTCCGGATTGCCGACCTCGAGATCGATCGGGACCGGTTCGAAGTTCGCCAGCGTGATCGGGAGGACCCGATCCGGTTGGCCCGCAAGGAGTTCGAGCTGCTCTACTTTTTCGCCTCCCGGCCGGGTCGCGTGTTCTCCCGTCAAGACCTCCTCGATCAGGTCTGGGGACACGATGTCTATGTCGTGGACCGCACCGTGGATGTCCATGTGCGCAAGATCCGCGAGAAAATCGGCGAGCACTATATTGAAACCGTGAAAGGCGTCGGCTACCGCTTCACGGACCAGAACTTCTGACGCCTGCCCCCTTTCCCCAGCGGCATGCGATCTTCTGCTTCTTCCGAGGGTTCTTCCCGGAATCCCGAATTCGGTGCTTCGCCCCTCGGCCATCGGCTGGCCCTGAAGGTCGGACTGTCGTCCGCCCTGGGTATGGCATTCGCCAGCTTGCTGCTCGTATTCCTCTGGAGCGCCTGGACCGTGTGGGTGGCCGTGGTGGCAGTCCTCCTCACATTTATCGGCGGGTATGTGGGTACGTTCCGCCACGCGTCGAAGCGCCTGCAATTGGCCCGGTCAATCCTTCGCAACCTCCGGCGCCATGAGTTTGAAACGCTGGACCTGGCCCAGGTGGAACGCGGAGATGAGCTCAACGACATCATCCGGCAGGTCTACCGCACCGGGCGCGTCCTGGAGCGCGAGTTTTCCGAACTGAAGAAAATGGAGAACTATCGGCGCGAATTCCTTGGCAACATCTCGCACGAACTCAAGACACCCATCTTCTCCATCCGCGGGTTCGCCGAAACCCTTAACGAAGGCGCCATCGATGACGACACGGTCAATCGCTCCTTCGTCGAGAAAATCATCCGCAATGCCGATCGGCTGAGCAACCTGGCCCGGGACCTGGCCGAAATCTCCCGTCTGGAGACCGGACAGCTGGCCATGAACATGACCGCCTTCAACATGAAGCGGCTCGTGACCGACGTGGTCGAGTCGGTCGAACCCCAGGCCCGCGAGCATTCGATTACCCTGCGGACCCAGTTCGACGGCAACTTGCCGCCGGTCCAGGGGGACAGTTCCCAGATCCGTCAGGTCGTGGTCAACCTGGTGGACAATGCCATCAAGTATTCGCACGAGGGCGGTCTGGTTACCATCGCGCTGAGGGAGCGGCGCGGCCGCTCCGAGGTGGAGCTTCGGGTCACGGACCAGGGTGTCGGGGTTTCCAAGGAAGATATCGGTCGCCTTACGGAGCGGTTCTTCCGGGTGGACAAGAGCCGCTCCCGCTCTGCCGGGGGGACCGGGCTGGGGCTTTCCATCGTGAAACATATCCTGGCAGCCCACGGCGAAGAACTGACCGTTTCCAGCACCTTGGGCAAAGGCTCCACATTCGGATTCAGTCTGCCGGCCCTCATCGCAGAAGAGGACGAGGCCAGCTGACATCGCGTGATTGGCGGCGGGTGACGTACCTTGGCCATGCCCGCGTTGCCCGATGGCGTATCCCTACCCGGAACCGACCTCCACACCCATGAAGCCAGCGCACCAACTGACCCGTCCCCAGAAACTGTTCGTCGTCCTGACGGCCATTTTCCTGACCGCCCTGGTAGTGGCCGAAGCCACGGCCTCGAAGTTCTTTACGGCTTTCTCCCTGCCCTTCACCATCCGCATCCTGGGCGTGGAGTTCAACGAGGTGGTCATGACGGCCGGTGTGATAGCCTTCCCCATCACGTTCATCATCACCGACCTCCTCAACGAGTACTTCGGAAAGCCGGGTATCCGGTTCGTGACCTGGATCGGGATGTGCATGATCATCTTCGAATTCGGGCTTCTCCAGGTGGCCATGGGAGTGCCCACCGCTTCGATATCCCCGGTGCCGGACGAGGCCTTCAACACCGTCTTCGGCGCTTCGGGCCGCATCATCATCGGGAGCCTGACGGCGTACGGAATCGGACAGCTGGCAGACATCTCGCTCTTCCATTGGCTGCGCGGGCTTACCAAGGGGCGCCATCTCTGGCTGCGTGCCACCGGATCCACCTTCGGCTCCCAGTTCATCGACACCTTCATCGTGCTGACGGTGGCCTTCTTCGGACAGCTTTCCCTCGGGGAAATCGTGGCCATCACGCTGTTCAACTACTCCTACAAGTTCGTCATCGCCATCGTGATCACCCCTGTGATCTATGGCGCCCATTACGTGATGGACCGTTATCTGGGGGACGAAGAGGCCCATGCCCTCATCCAGGCGGCCGAGGCTCGTTGAACCGACTCCAGGAAACCTTTGAGGACCCGTTTTTTGCCCTGGAACGGGGCGGTTTGCGAGCTTCGAAAGGGTTAGTTTCGTGACCCGGACCCTCGACCAGACCTGGGCCGCGGACCTCGGGAATTGCCGCCGCCCAAGCAGCGTCAAAGCAACCGAGTCTGTCCTCCATCTGAATCCCCTGACCAACCTGATGCCTTCTTTCCGTTCGGCTCCGTGCATCCTGCTCCTCTTCGGCGGCCTCCTTGGGCTCGGTCCGATCGCGGCGGGGGCACAGCCGGTCACCCAGCCATTCACGTTCAACATTGCCGCGCACGATCTCCCGGCCGTCCTGCATGGATCCACCAGCTGGGGAGACATTGATGGGGATGGGGACCTGGACCTCCTCTTGACGGGCGTCGCTGCGGGGAATTCGGTGAGCCATCTGTATGTCAACCAGGGCAAACAGAACGGCACATTCCATTTCAGCATGGCATCGGCTCCTTTCGAGCAGGTTCGCTACTCCTCCTCCTCTTTTGCAGACGTCGACGGGGACGGAGACCTGGACATCCTCTTGGCGGGTTCGCGTACGGCCTCATGGCCTTATGCTCCCGTTACCGAGATTTACCGCCTCGATGGCGGAGGCGCTGTAAGCCGGATCGAGAACCACGGGCTGCCGGCGCTTCATTCGACGTCCATGGCCTGGGGAGACCTGGACCGGGACGGGGACGCCGATCTGGTCATGCTGGGCTCGACCGCTGGTGATGAGCCCATGACGGTGGTGGCCATCAACGACGGAAATGGCTCCTTCGCGGCGCATACAGACCGGCTGCCGGGATTCTCCTTCGGCGATGTGGCCCTGGGCGACATCGACGGGGACCTGGACCTGGATGTGGTCCTCACCGGTGCCACGACGGACGGCTTCCAGACCCGCATTTTTGCCAATCAGGGATCCTCCTTCCAGGCCCTGTCCACCGCCCTGCCCGGGGTGGCCTTCTCCTCGGTGGACCTCGGCGATTATGATGGCGACAACGACCTGGATCTGGTCGTGACCGGCGGTCAGGTGTCGGAACGCATCTTCGAGGGTGTCCTCGAGGTCTGGACGAACAGCGGTGGCGCCTTCCAGCGGCTCAACGCCTCTTTCCCCGGCGTCCTGGCCGGGGACGTCTCGTGGAGCGATTACGACCATGATGGGGATCTGGATCTGTTGGTACAGGGCGCCGAGGCAGCCATCGGCCGGCGCAGCTCCCGGGTCTGGCAGAACCAGGGTGCGACCGGCTTCCGGGCAGCCACGCTGCTGGTCGGATCCATCTTTGCCGACACCGAGTGGGGTGATCTGGACGGGGACGGGGACCTGGATCTCATCGCGACAGGCGGCTCGAGCCTCGGCCCGGCTTTCACCAATGTCTATGAGAATGCACGTCAGGTCATCCCTGTGCTTCCCGGGGTTCCACAGAGCCTGCACGCCGAGGTCTCCGGTCCGAGCGCCCTCCTTTCCTGGCAGCCGGCTGCTGAAATGGATGAAACGAATCGGCACACCACGTTCAACGTACGCGTTGGCACCACTCCCGGTGGATCGGATGTGCTCTCGGCCATGGCCGATGCACGCACAGGGCGGCGCCTCGTCACCGGTCCCGGCAATGCTCCTTCCGATGGCCAGCTGCAGCTCGAAGGACTCACTCCGGGCACCTATTTCTGGAGCGTGCAGAGCGTGAACCACGCTTTCCTGTCCTCCGGCTTTGCCAGCGAAGGGTCCTTCTCGATCTCCTCCAGCCACGCCGTGGATACCGAGTCCGTGGTCCTGCCCACCCGCTTTGCAATCCACGGCAACTACCCGAACCCCTTCGCCTCCCGCACCACGATCCGCTACGATTTGCCGGAGACGGCCGACGTGCAGCTGCGGATCATCTCCCTGCTCGGACGGGAGGTATACCGGCAGCAGATGGGTACGCTCCCTCCCGGTGAACATGAGGTCTCCTGGGATGGGGCCACCACAGGTGGGCAGCAGGCCCGATCGGGCATCTACTTCTACGAAATCCGTGCGGCGGGCAGTTCGGCCACGGGAACAATGACGCTGGTACGATAGCAGGATGAACGAAGCCAAAGGACGTTTCAACGGCCGCTGGGCCGCCTTGGCCGTGCTGGCCCTTCTTTTGGCCGTACCGGTCCATGCCCAGCGCCAGATTGTCGGGGTTATCGGTATGCCTCCGGTGCGCAATGGCGCGCTGGCTGCCGGGGATTTCGACGGGGACGGGGACGAGGATGTCTTCCTGACCGGGGAGTTGCTGGATGGGACGGTCCACTCTGCCCTGTATCGGTTCGTGCAGCGACGCGTTACCCAGGTGCCGAACGCAGGCCCGCTCGTGGACGCCATCTACGAACGGGTCAATTTCCCGAAACGCGACGTCAAGAGCGGATCCGTGGTCTGGCGGGACCTGAACGGGGACGGTCGACCCGATATCCTGGTTTCGGGACTGGCCGTGGATGAGAACACGACCACCACCACCGTTGCCCGGCCCTCATCGGACATCTACATCAACGGAGGCGGTACGTTCTTCGTGAACGGGTCCTCCGGACTTCCAGGGGTCTATCGCAGCAAGGCCGATGCAGCTGACTTCAACGGGGACGGCATCATGGACATCGTTCTCGGCGGCCTGTCCAGCACGGGTCCCGTGATGGGCGTCTGGATGGGAAACGGATCGGGTAGCTACGCGCCCGGCCCCACGACCTTCGAAGGTATGATCCTGACCTCGCTCGATATCGCCGACATGGATGGGGATACCGACCTGGACTTCATCGTGGCCGGCTTCACCGCCTCCGGACGTCCTGCCATCCGGCTCTTCCGCAATGACGGCGCCGGGGTGTTCACCCTGGTCGATGCCGGCTTCCCGGAACTCTACTTTGCGAGTGCGGCCTTCGGAGACATCGATTTTGACAGGGATCCCGACATCCTGGTCAACGGAGGTCGTCTGGACCCGACCATCATGCGCGGCGAAACCCTCGTTTTCCGCAACAATGGCTCGGGCTCATTCACGTCCAGCGCCACCGGCCTCACAGGCCTGTTCGGCGGGGGATCGCTGTTTCGGGACATGGACGGAGATACGGACCTGGACTTCATCACCTGGGGACAGGACGATCTGAGCGACCCCGAGGGCCAGAAACTGCAGGTCTACGAGAATATCGATCTCTCTTTCCTGCGCATCTCCAACCTGCGCGGCGTGCTCTTCGGAGCGCTCAACTGGTTCGATTCCGACGGCAACGGTCGCCTCGACGTTCTGCTCACCGGGGAGCAGGAAGGGAAACTGGTCATCACGCTCTACGAGTACTGATCCGCCCGAACGGGCCGCTTCGATCCCGACGCGGTGCGCCCGGAATCAGGAGCAGCCGATGCGCATCCGGGCCGACGGACGGGTGG
>JAQCDI010000128.1 GCA_027620595.1 Bacteroidota bacterium
ATCCGGTCCACGATCAAAAAAGGCATTGTGTCGAGGTGTTCAATCCAGTAGGGACGACGCAGGTCCCGATCCACTGTGATCCGGATGGGATCCAAAGCCTCAATCAAAGCAACGATGTCCACCCGGAAGGAATCCGGAAGGATGACCGGGGCCGGTCGAACCGTTTCCACGACCTGGGTGGTGTCCTGGGCGGGCCCGTCGATATCCGACTCTTCCCGCATGTCCATAAGCGAGGAGACGGCAAACCAGACAAAGGAGATGAACGCCACGGCAGCAATGGCCACCAACGCCGTTCCGCTCATGTTGGGCAGCAGTACGCGTCCTTTCTGTGGCAATCCTTGCCACACGCGGTCGTCCATCCTCTCTTCCGGCTCCGGTGTCCGGGTCAGTCGGCGCTCCTCTGCGGCGGGCTGATCCACGGGCCCTTTCCCGGTATCCGGAGCCTGCTGAGAGGCCTTGTTGTCGACCGCCACTTCAGCAGCACCCGGGTCCTCGTCCGAGCGTGTGCTGGAGCCTGCCGCCGCATCCGCTTCAGAAAACGCTCCTTCTGCAGGCGCTTTCCCGGGTGTCGCTGCCTCCGATTCCGCACCTTCCGGTATCGCTGTTTCCGGCAGCGTTCCTTCCGAGGGGGGTTCTGTGTTCGGTACCCCGAGATACTTCCGTGCCAGCGAGCCGATATAATTGCCAGCAAACACTTCTTCCAGGGCCTGCAGCATGTCTTCCCGGCGCACGGAAATCGCATCACCGTAGGCCCCGTACAAGGAGCGCAGGTACACCTTGTTGAAGGCTGGATGGTTTACCAGCCCATTCTCTTCCAGAGCTTCGATCACATCGTCAGCCAACCGTGTGGCATCGAGTACCTCCTTGAGGTCCACCCCCTTTTTACGGCGGATGGAACGGAGGTCGCCGGCCAGACGGTGTCCGGAGTTCAACTGCGATTCCGATACTGCCATGCTTGCGCGCTGATTGGTATCCCTGGCGGGCTGCAAAGGTACGCCCTCTGCGTCCCCGGATCCACCGCCATTGCAAGCAATATTGGGCCGTGGGCTGCCTTTCGCTCAGCAAAAGGACCGAATCACGGCCTCAACCGATGGCGGAAGGCAGACCGCCGTAGTGGTCCGCCGCATAGATGAAGGTGGCTGTATCGCCCTCGGGCGTCAGCATGATCTTTGCAGAGTCGTGCTGAAAGGAATCCAGGCACCGCAGGACCTCTCCATGCGCCAACCGGAACCAGGGTGTAAAAGCTTCCGGCGTACGGCGGAGGGCCAGCACCACGTCCTCTTTGGCCATCCAGCGGACTGCATGCACCTCTTCCGGATCCGGCTGTGGCTCGGAAAGTGCACGGGCCACGAACACATGGTCGTATTCGTGTTCCACGAGTCCCTCCCCAACGTCGGCCCGATAGCGCATCACGAAGGCCTCGCAGAGCTCCGCCTCCATCCCCAACTCTTCTTTCAAGCGACGGTGGGCCGCTTCCCGAGGCGATTCCCCTGGAAACGGATGGGAGCAGACCGAATTGGACCAGAGACCGGGCGCGTGGTACTTGCCGAGCGCTCGCTGTTGCAGCAGCTGAAGGCCCTCGTCATTGAAGACGAAAACCGAAATGGCCCGATGCAACGTTCCGTCGATATGGACATCCAGCTTCCGGGCGGTTCCGACAGCGTTCCCCCGGGTGTCGACACACTCGACCAGCGATTGCAGCGCATTCAGCTGATTGGCGCTCGCCGGTTGACGGCGCATGGTGAGCAGGCTGAGGATCATGCGTGTTGGACCTCGATCCGGGTATCGGATGGAATGGACATCCGCCCCCTCGTCACGGGGTGATCTTCCAGGATGTTCGACAGGGTAGCTTCAGCGGACAGCATGACGCCAGGCACACCTGCTCCCGGATGTGTACCGGCCCCCACGATGTAGAGCGATCCGATTTCCTCGGAGCGATTGTGTGGACGGAACCATGCCGTCTGGGTAAGACGCGGTTCGAGCGAAAACGCATTGCCATCGGTTGCGTTGAGCTCGCTGGCAAATTCCTCCGGTGTGAACAGGTGGCATACCTCCATGGACGAGCGCAGGTCTTCCATGCCCCAGGCCTCCAGGAAATCGATGACCTTGTCGGCATAGTCCTGCTTGATGGCTGTCCAGTCCGCGTCCGCCTTCAGATTCGGAACCGGAATCAGCACATACATGGATTCGCAGCCTTCGGGTGCCATTCCCGGGTCCGTGGCCGTCGGCACGTGCAGGTACATGCTGAAATCCACGGGCAGATGCTTGTGTGCAAAGATCTCATCGATGAGCTCCTTGTAACGCTCGGCCAGGATCAATGTGTGATGCGCCAGCTGGGGATACTTCTTTTTCGTACCGATGTACATGAGGAAGCAGCTCATTGTCTGTTTGAGGCCGTCGAGCTTCCGGTCGGTCCACTTCTTCCTATGCTCGGGATCGATGAGCCGGCGATAGGTCGCGGTCACATCCGCGTTGCTGACGACAGCGTCAAAAGGAATGTGCGTTCCATCAATCTGGATTCCCGTCGCCTTGCCGACTGTCACCGTGATGCGATCCACTTCGGCTGACGTCGTGATCTGGCCTCCAAGTTCCTCGAATACCTTGCCCAGTGCTTCGACGATGGCATACATGCCGCCGCGGGCAAACCATACACCTTCCTCCCTTTCCAGGTAAGGAATCATGGCGTAAATGGACGGTGCGCGGAAGGGGTGCCCCCCGATGAACAAGGGGTGGAAGGAGAACATGAAGTGACTGCGGAAGTCCTCGAAATAGGACTTGGCCATGGAGGCCACCGGTTTGAGCGCGTTGAGCCGGAGCGCACGGGGTACAAAACGGGCCATCTTGCCCAGCGTATCGAAGGGCTGCTTCCCGAGACCCTCGGTAATGACCGCGTCGTAGATGCCCTTCATGTCCTGCATGAAGTCATCGTAGCGATCCGCATCGTGCGGCGAGAATTGTGCCAGCTGGGCCTTCATCCGATCGGGATCCCCGTTGTAGTCCATGTGGGTCCCGTCGTGGAAAAAAATGCGATAGAAGGGGTCGAGTGGCACCAGATCGACATAATCCTCCATACGCCGATCGGCGGCCCCGAAGATGGAACGGATGATCGATGGCGCCGTGACGAGACTCGGACCCATGTCGAACGTGTACCCTGCATCCTGCAGCTGATAGGCACGCCCTCCGATCTTCTCCCGTTTCTCGAAGATCCGGACCTGGTGGCCCGCGGCCTGCAGACGAACTGCGAGGGACAATCCCCCGAAACCGGAACCGATGATTGCGATGTTGGCCATGGTAATCAGAATGCCGCCAGAATGGCAGCATGAATGAGGAGTAACATGAAGGGAACCACCCAGTTGAGGCGAGCCTTCTCTAACGCGGTGCGCACCAGGCGGACCGCACTTTCCGGCGCGCTGGCCTGGAGTGCCAGCAGCCACTTGCCCGTCAGAAAACGGGCCAGCGCGCCCAGCATGATGACCATCTTGCGAGGCGAAGAGGTGTAGGCCCGGCGCGTCAGGCTGTCGCCACCATTGCGCTGGATGGCTGTATGGATATCCCGGTACACATCGGCAGCCACGGCCACCGAAGGTCCAAAGCGCCAATTCAGCGTCGGAATGGCCTCCCAGGCCTTCCGATAGGCCAGGTGGGCATATCCTTCCAGGTCTGCCATCATCTGCAGCCACGCTTCGGTCAGTGGTGCGCCTGCCTGCATGGCCCGGATGTCTTCAACCGTAACGTCGTATTTCTCGAGCCATGCGGTCGGCAGGTAGACGCGGCCCAACCGAAGGTCTTCTCCAATATCACGCTGGATGTTGGTCAGTTGCATGGCCAATCCCAGGGAGACCGCACGCTCCTGCTTCCAAGGGTCTGTTTCGCCAAACAGGTGGCACATCATGATGCCGACGGTCGAGGCGACACCATAGGAGTAGTCCACCAGGTCGTCCTGGGTCTTGATCCCGCGGAACAGGATATCGGAGGATACCGCGTCGAGCAAGCCTTCTACTACGTTGACGCGAAGACCGCCTTTCTTCAAGTCCAGCATCAAATGGTCAAGCCAGTCGATCCCCGACGCTTGCCCGCGATAGGAAGCCACTACCATCGCCTTCCATTGGGCCAGCATCTGCTCGCGCACCGTCTCCGGGAGGTCCGTCCCGTCCGCGATATCGTCCGACATGCGGCAGAGGGCATACAGCCGGCACACCCGGACCCGATCTGAAGGAAGAAAGAAGCCGGAAGCAAATGAAAAGGAGCGCGAATGCTGCTCAAAGTAGCGACCCGTGCGGTCAGCAATAGTGGCCAATCTACCGTCCAGCGTGGACGATCCCGGTTCGTCCGAGCCGTCCTTGGAACTTTCCGAGGCACGACGGGCAGACCACCGCCACACCAGGTACATCGAGCCGAAGATTCCGATGGTCGTCAGGACGACCAGCAACACGTGTCCGGCCGCCACCAGCATTCCTGCCGGAAGCGCGTAAACAATGGCGTAGTACACGAGGAGCGTTCTGCTCGACACGTGATCAACCGCCTCTGCGATTTTCAGTTGGCCCAGTGCGGCCGAAAGCACGAAGCCGGTCACAAACCATCCCGCCAGGTTTATGTAGGGCATGCCGTAGAAGCTACCTGGCTGCCCCCACTGCCAGTAGGGCACGAGAAAGCTCATTGCCGGATCCAGGACAAGGTCCCAGGATGTCAACAAGGCGGCAGCAATAAGCCAGCGCACCACTTTGGGGAAGCGCTCTGACAACGTGCGCTCCACAAGGATGAACGAGGGCAGCGCCATCGTGAACCAACTGAGCGGAATGAGATAGGGCACGTGGTCAAACCACTTGGCGCCCAGCAGGTCAGTGTAGGCATAGTCACCGAACGGGAATCCCGTAGTCGTGCCTGCCAGTTCAGACGCCAGACTCAGGATGTAGACGGCCACGAGCCCTGGAATCCACCCCCAACGACGGCCGTAGGCCAGAATGGCGAACAGCACGATGCCGGAAAGCCAGACCTGCGTCTGGGCGAAGAACCGGAACGAATGGGCGTAGAATGTGGCCGAGGAAGGAAACCTGGCCAGGTTCTCCGGATGGAGCCCGAAAAACCAGTAGCCTGACACTGCGATGGCGGAAAATGACGCCAGCACAATGAGACCGATCCGCTCAATGCGATTCATGTTCGACGAGGGATTGTGGTTGGATGAATGGTTCTCCCCACAGAATGAATTCCGAGGCGGAATCGAAGAAACGCACCCGGTCCGGATGCGAGAGGCGGCCCTTGAGCATGCGTGCTGCTGCAGCACCTGAGCCGCCCACGGCCACCCGGAAAGGAGCTTCCGTGGATGGCCGCTCAAGGATCTGGTTGACAGCTTCGACGATGTCCTCCGGGGAACGGGACAATGTAGCCGACAGGCAGATCAACGGCGCTGCGTGTTTTCGCTGGAACATCAGGAAGTCCTCAGAAGGGACGTCCCTGCCCAGGTAGCACACCGTTTGACCTGCCTCCGTGAGCAGCGTGCGGATCATCATGGCGCCCGTGACGTGCTCCTCGCCCCGCATCGTGCCGAGGATGACTCGTGGCGTACGTGGCGACAACTGGGCGTCGAGCGACGCCTGGATGCCGTAGAGAACGTCCAGCAGACTCTCCGAGACACGGTGCTCTTCTCCGACAGAAAAGGCGCCCTGAGCCCAGGAATCGCCCACGGAGCGCAGCACATCCCCGATAAGGCGGTCGTACAGACCGGACAGGGGGACCTCAAAGGACCTTGCAATGCGGAAAAGCGCAGTTACCTGCACGCTGGACGCATCGAGCAACCACTGCGCCACCTGGTCCCTGATGGGTGCCAAGACCCGGCCGCGGCGCAAGGCCATCACGCCGGAGACCACTGTTTCCGCCTCCTCGGCTACAAGAAGCAGGTCCCTCCCCACGCCTTGCACCTTGGCAAAACCAACGACATCGGACAAAGCGATACGACGGTGTCCACCTTCCGTGGTGGAGCACGTGAGCTCACCCGCATTGCACCACCGCTTTACGGAGGATTCGTGCGTGTCGAGGAGAATGGCCGTCTGTCGGGAGGAAAGAAGCATGGATTCCAGCGTTTCTGGTTATCCATATGATGAGCAAACGGTCGCGTCGTTACGAATATTCGTTCATTTATTTTCCCTGAACGTTTTTTGACTCCATTGGCGCCGGTGCCCCTCTACAGGCGGACTCATTACATTGCGCAACCCTTCCACCAGCCAGGCGACACCATGACGTTTCGAACCCTTGCCTTCTCAATCCTGTTTCTCGCGCTTTCCGGGCCCGCCTTGGCCCAGCCCGTGTTTTCCGGGCGACCCGTATCCACCTACTCCATCGTAGCCCGGGACGCCATCACGGGAGAAATGGGTGTGGCGGTGCAATCCCACTGGTTTTCGGTGGGGACCATTGTGACGTGGGCAGAAGCCGGCGTTGGCGCCGTTGCTACGCAATCCTTTGTCGAACCTGCCTATGGACCACTTGGGTTGGAACTCATGCGCACCGGCCGCTCTGCGCCTCAGGCCCTGCACGCGCTGGTCAGTTCTGATGACGGCGAAGCCGTGCGGCAGGTGGCCATGGTGGATGCGCTGGGCCGTGTGGCCGCCCATACAGGCAGTTCGGCCATCATTGCTGCCGGCCATCATGTTGGAGATCAGTATTCCGTGCAGGCCAACATGATGGAAAAGGCATCGGTCTGGCCCGCCATGGCGCGCGCGTTCGAGCGCACCGAAGGGGACCTGGCCGACCGCATGCTGGCTGCCCTGGATGCGGCCCAAGCCGAAGGGGGCGACATCCGCGGCAAACAGTCAGCTGCCATCCTGATTGTACCCGGAGTGTCCACCGGCAAGCCGTGGGCCGACAAGATTTTTGACCTGCGCGTGGAGGATCACCCGGATCCGTTGGGAGAGCTCAGACGACTGGTAACGATGCAGCGCGCCTACAACGCGATGAACGCCGGCGATGGATTCATGACCACGGGAGACGTTCAACGAGCCCTCGATTCCTACAACCATGCCATGACCCTGCTGCCCGATGAAGCGACCAACGGAGAGGCTCCCTTCTGGGTCGGAGTTACGCTGGCCAGTATCGGGGATGTGGATGGCGCCATACCCTACC
Source organism: Bacteroidota bacterium (assembly GCA_027620595.1). GTDB lineage: Bacteria > Bacteroidota > Rhodothermia > Rhodothermales > UBA10348 > JAAZVD01. The sequence continues at coordinate 7,114 of JAQCDI010000128.1, forward strand.
TCCGCCGTGCCTCGGCGCTGGATGAACGCTGGATCGAACTCCTTCGCCGGCTGCCGGCATCCAACCTCCTGCCCGACGACACAGCGCTGATGACCCGCTTGACC
>JAQCDI010000129.1 GCA_027620595.1 Bacteroidota bacterium
TCGCCCGAAACCCTGTCCCCGGCCCGGACCAACCCGGCCCGTTTCAGCGCGTCGTGGCGCGTCGTGGTGGACTTCTCGACGTCCCCGCCGCAGGCCCGCGGTATCTACCCGGGTGGGCAGAGCGGCAATCCGTTCTCGACACTCTACGATTCCCACATTCAGAAATTCCTTGATTTTGACTACTATCCGCTCGACCTGACGATCGGGCAGTAAGCCTCGCCCCCCCCGAACCAATCATCACGACCACACCCATGGCCGACCAGGATCAACGGTTTTCCAGCAGGCTCGGCCTGCTCCTCAGCGTACTCGGCATTGCCGTCGGAACCGGCAACATCTGGCGCTTTCCGCGCATTGCGGCCACCAACTCGGGCGATGAAGGGGCGGGAGCATTCCTGCTGGCCTGGCTCATCTTCCTGCTGATCTGGTCGGTGCCGCTCATCATTGCCGAATACGCGCTCGGCCGCAAGGGCAGGATGGGCGTTGTCGGAACGATTGCCAAGGTGGCCGGCGAAAAACACGCATGGATGGGGGCTTTCATGGCCTTCGTTGCCACCGCCATCATGTTCTACTATTCGGTCGTGGCGGGCTGGTGCATCTACTACTTCACGCAGATGGTCGCCAATCCGCTGCCCATCGACGTGGCCTCGGCAACCGCCGTCTGGGAAGGATTCCAGGGCTCCATGCTGCCCATCGTGTTCCACGGCGTTGCCATGGGCGTGGGCGCCATCATCGTGATCAACGGGATCAAGTCCATCGAGACGGCCAACAAGATCCTGATCCCGTCGCTGTTTGCCATCGTCCTCTTGTCCCTGGTCCGGGCGGTCACGCTCGATGGATCCTTTGATGGCATCTCGTTCCTCTTCACGCCGGATTGGGGCACGCTGTCCAATCCCAAGGTGTGGCTCGAGGCCCTGACACAGAATGCCTGGGACACCGGCGCCGGGTGGGGGATGATCCTCACCTACGGAGCCTACATGCATGCCAAGCACGGCGTGGTCAAGAATTCTGTGATCACGGGCTTCGGCAACAACCTGGTATCCCTGCTGGCCGCCATCACCATCTTCGGGACCGTGTTCGCCGTGCTGGGCGCCGAAATGTCCCGTCCGGAGGTCCTCGAGGTGATGCGCACCAGTGGTCCGGCGGCCACGGGTCTGACCTTCATCTGGATGCCGCAGCTCTTCGCCAAAATGGCCTTCGGCAACCCTTTGGCCATCCTGTTCTTCCTTGGCCTGGCCTTTGCCGCGTTCAGTTCGCTGATTTCCATGATCGAACTGTCCACCCGCATCTTCGTCGATTTCGGCATCACGCGCCGCAAGGCCGTGGTCTACATCTGCGGCGTGTCCTTCCTGATGGGGATCCCCTCTGCGGTCAACCTCACGTTCTTCGGCAACCAGGACTTCGTATGGGGCGTGGCCCTCATGATCTCTGGCGCCTTCATGGCCTACTCGGTCAACAAGTACGGCACTTCGGTTTTCCGGAAAGAGGCGATCGACGACATCGAAGGGGACTGGAAGGCGGGCGCCACATGGGACTTCATCATGCGCTGGTTGGTACCGGCACAGGCCATCATCCTGCTCGTCTGGTGGCTCTGGCTTTCCGCCACGGAATACGCGCCGGATACCTGGTTCAATCCGCTCGATCCGTACAGCGTCATGACGGTGCTTGTCCAGTGGGCGGTCGTGATGGGCTTTTTCATCATGGCCAACAAGTGGATGGTGCGCAAGACGTTGGGTGAGCAGGCGGCATGAGTCGAGGGGTACGTGTCCTTTTCGTGTGCCTCGGCAACATCTGTCGCAGTCCGCTGGCCGAAGGCGTCTTCCGCGATAAGGTCCGCGCAGCCGGGCTCTCGTCGCTGATCGAGATCGATTCAGCGGGGACGGGGGCCTGGCATGTGGGCGAACCGCCGGACCGACGCATGGTGGCCACGGCCCGGGGGCACGGCGTGGACCTGTCCGCGCAGCGGGCCCGGCAGTTCGTGGACACGGATCTGGCTGACTATGATCACATCCTGGCCATGGACAAGTCCAACCTGCACGACATCCTTTTCCTGGACGAAGGGGAGGACTTCGGGCAGCGCGTCACCCTGTTCCGTCAGTGGGACCCCGAGCCGGGCGATTATGAGGTGCCGGACCCGTACTACGGCGGGCCGGAAGGCTTCGAGGAGGTATTCCGCATCGTGGACCGGACGGCCGAGAATCTGCTCAACGGCCTTGTGGCGCACTACGACCTGACGAAGGACTGAGGTCTCAGCGGGAGGCCACCTGGTCCAGGAAGGCCATCACCACGTCCGTGTCCTCCAGATCGGGAAGGAGCAGGTCGGGCCCGTGCGCACGGAGCGTCTCAAGGTCGATGCGACCCGTGGCCACGGCAACCACGGCCATGCCGGCGTGGCGGGAGCAGCCGATGTCGTGCTCTGTGTCCCCGATGATGACCGCCCGATCCGCCCGTACAGGCTCGAAGCCGTGCGCGCGGGCCCGATCCAGGGCTACGTCAGGCAAGAGGTTGCGGTTTTCGTGATCGCTTCCGTAGGCGCCGAACGTGAAGTACCCTTCGAGCCCGGCTGCCCGCAGCTTGGCCCACGCCGTGATTTCCAGATTCCCGGTCACAAGGCCCAAGGGCCGTCCGTAGCGCTCGGTCACGGTGTCGAGCAATCGATGTACGCCGGGCAGGACGGTCATGTGGGAGGGCTGGACCCGGTCCTCGAAGATCTCGGCGAACGTTTCCAGGCACGCAGGCAGCAGTTCCTGGGCTTCGTCCTCGCTGCAGCCCGATTCCCGCAGGACGTCCCGCATGATGGCCGGATCGGTGCGGCCCGAGAAGGAAACGGAATCGGAGGATACGGGTCGTCCCACGATGGCGCTCAAGGCTTCGCGGATGGTGCGGCGGCCAACGCCGTCGGAGAGGAGCAGCGTACCGTCAATGTCGAAAAGCAGGAGAGGCATCAGATCTGGAAGGGGGAGTCGGGGTCATCCTCGTGACGGATCTCGTCCACGGGTTCCTGTTTGCCCTCGCCGGCGTAGAGCGCATCCGGAAAATTGAGCACGTAGGCGTCATCCGGGCCCACGTTTCGGTAGGCGTGCACCACGCCCGGGGGGATGACGACGGTCACGGGCCGGTTCGCCCCCACCTGCATACGCATCCGGCGCCCTTCGGAGGGCGAACCGGCCCGCGCGTCCCACATCAGGACCTCGTAGGTACCGTGGAAGAAGGCAAACCGGTCGGTCTGCGCGCGGTGCTCATGCGGCCCGCGGGCAACGCCGGGATGGGTCACGGAGAGGTAGCCCATGGCAGGATAGGCGCCGGCCGGGAGTTCGTCGCGGCGGAACAGCTCCGCCAGCCAGCCGCGTTGGTCCGCAAATGCGCGGAAGGGAGTAACCTCAACGCCTGCAATGTCTCCGTCGATCCAATTCATGCGTCCGCCACCCCGGGATGTTCTTCGTAGACCAGATCCCGGGCCAGCCGATTGGCTTCCTCGAGGCCCTCGAACGTGCCCGCATCGCCCCACCAGGACTGCAGCACACCGTGCGTCAACGTGCCTGCCTGGGCGTAGCGGTTGGAAACATCCGAGATCTCCAGCTCGCCGCGCTGCGAGGGGGAGAGGGTGCGGATGAAGTCAAAGACGCCCGGCTCGTAGAAGTAGATGCCCACCACCGAATAGGACGACGGTGGCACGGAGGGCTTCTCTATGACCCGTACGATGCGATCCCCCTGGAATTCTGGGACGCCATAGCGCTCCGGGTCATGGACTTCCTTGAGCAGCACGCGGGCGCCGCCTCCGGCGGCAGTCTGCGCCTCGAAGGCGGCCACGTGGGCCGTCAGGTCCTCGCCCAGGATGTTGTCTCCGAGCACGACCACGAAGGGATCGTTGCCAACGAAGGTCTCGCACAGCCCGAGGGCCTGCGCGATGCCGCCGGGTTCGTCCTGCACGCGGTAGGTCAGATCGATGCCCAATCTCGAACCACTGCCCAGCAGGTTCACCACATCGCCCATGTGCTCCGGGCTCGTCACGAGTACGATGTCCGTGACCCCGGCCCGCCGCAGGCGCAGCAGGGGGTGGTAGATCATTGGGTAGCGGCCAACGGGAAGCAGGTGCTTGTTGGTGACGCGGGTCAGCGGAAACAGACGGCTGCCGGTGCCACCGGCCAGAACGACGCCCTTCATGGAGTATCAGGTTGCGTGATGCGGCAAAATACGACGCTTCGGTGCAGCACTCAGTTCATTCCTCGTGAACCGTACTGGGTGGCGTAATACGAGCGGTATTCGCCGTCCAGGATGTTCTCCATCCAGCGGATGTGGTCCAGATACCAACGGACGGTACGCTGGAGGCCCTTTTCGAGGTCGTGCTTCGGCTGCCAGCCCAGCTGCTCCTGGATGGGCGAGCTGTCCAGCGCGTAGCGGAAGTCATGTCCGGGACGGTCCGTCACGAATCGGATCAAGGGGCGCCTCGTGCCGACCTGTGAGCCGGTCTGCCGGTCCACCTCGTCGAGGAGGCGCTCGACCAGTTCGAGATTGCTGATTTCCTGGTCCCCGCCGATGAGCCACGTGCTGCCGTTGGGGGCCGAGCGCAGCACCCGGTCGAGCGCCTCGACATGATCCTCCACGAACAGCCAGTCCCGCACGTTCTCGCCGCGGCCGTAGACGGGAATCGGTTCGCCCGCCACCGCATTGCGGATCACGAGCGGGATGAGCTTCTCGGGGAATTGCCAGGGTCCGTAGTTGTTGGACGTGTTCGTAATGACCACAGGGAGTCCGTACGTGGTTGCAAAGGCGCGCACCAAGTGGTCGGCCGATGCTTTCGATGCAGCATAGGGAGAGCGCGGTGCATAGGACGTATCTGCCGTGAAGTGACCTTCGGGGCCGAGCGATCCGAAGACCTCGTCCGTGGAAATGTGATGGAAGCGGCAGATGTCTTCCGAGCCCTTCCAGGCCGCGCGGGCGGCCTGCATCAGCACGAGCGTACCATGGACATTGGTCCGTACGAAGGCGGTGGGATCGAGGATACTGCGGTCCACGTGGGATTCGGCCGCAAAGTGCACGACCGCATCAAAGCCGTATTCGGCAAACAGCCGGCTGAGCAGGTCCGCGTCCGTCACGTCCCCGTGCACGAACCGGTAGTTGTCCCGGGCCTCGATATCCGTCAGGTTGGCAAGGTTGCCGGCATACGTGAGGGCGTCGAGGTTCACGAACAGGGTGTCCGCGTACCGGGGCACGACGTGGAGGAGGTAATTGGAGCCGATGAAGCCGGCTCCGCCGGTGACCAGGACGGCCGAAGGAGCAAAGGACATGGATGCGCTGGATGGGATTGCGTCCGGTGGCGAACCGTGTAAGACCCATGACGTAAGGTGTTCCTCGCCATCCATCGCCACGTTCCGTTCCCGACGTTCGATATGCCCGACGCATCCGCCGGCACCGACAAGAAGACCCTCTTCCTGCTTGATGCCATGGCCCTGGCCTACCGGGCCCATTTCATCTTCATCAACCGGCCTCTGATCAACTCGAAAGGCTTCAACACGAGCGCCACGTACGGATTCACGTCGGCCCTCATCAAGCTCATCGAGGACCATGGAATCAACCACATGGCAGTCGTATTCGACGTCATGGGCGAAGGGGGAACGTTCCGCGACGAGCTCTATGAGGACTACAAAGGGCACCGGGACCCGCCGCCCGAGGAATTGCTGGCCAACCTTCCGCACATCAAGCGGGTGGTGGAGGCCATGGACATTCCCGTGGTGGAAGTGGATGGCGTCGAGGCCGATGACGTGATCGGTACGCTTGCCTGGCAGGCGGCGGATGAGGGTGTGGATGCCGTCATCGTCTCGCCCGACAAGGACTTCCAGCAGCTCATCAACAAGCACGTGATCCAGCTGCGACCGGCCTACCGGGGCGAGGAATTCGATCCCATCACGGAGGACAGCTTCCGGGAGAAGTTCGGGGTCGAACCCATCCAGTTCATCGACATCCTGGCCCTGATGGGGGATTCGGCCGACAATGTGCCCGGCGTGGCCGGTATCGGGGAGAAGACCGCCATCCAGCTGATCCAGGAGTACGGATCGGTGGAGAACCTGATCGAGCATGCGGACGACCTCAAGGGCAAACGCGCCCGCGAAGGCATGCAGCAGCACGCCGACATGGCCCGTCTCTCCAAGCAGCTCGTCACGATCAAGACCGATGTGCCGCTCGACCTGGGCTGGGATGACTTCCTGTGCCAGAAACCGGACCTGCAGGATATCCGCAAGCTGTTCGAGGACCTGGAGTTCAACCGTCTTTACGACCGCGTGGCGCGGATCCTGGAGCCGAAAGCCAAGACAAACGGCCCCAAACCCGTTGCGGCTCCGGTCGCCGCGGAAGCGGAACAGGGTGGGCTCTTCGACGCTGGCGGGGAGCGCAGCTACAATGCCGAGCGCTCCTCGTACCGCCTGATCACGACCCTGGACGACGTGCGCCAGGCCGTCAAGGCCCTTGAGGGCCGTTTCCCGCTCTCCTTCGACACCGAAACGACCTCCACCGATCCGATGCTGGCATCGCTCGTGGGCATGTCCTTCAGTATCGAGGTGGACTCGGCCGTCTACATCCCGACCCCGCTGCCCGATGGAACCCCCACCGAGGCCGTGCTGGACGTGGTTCGCCCCCTTCTGGAGTCCGAAGGCGAGAAGGTGGGACAGAACATCAAGTATGACTGGCTGGTCATGGCCCGGCACGGCGTGCAGGTCCGTGGCGCCCTCTTCGACACCATGGTGGCGCACTACCTGATGGCGCCCGAAGAACCGCATGGCATGGACGCCCTTGCCAGACGGGAATTGAACTACCGGACCATCCCGATTTCCTCGCTCATCGGCACCGGAAAAGACGCCAAGAGCATGCGGGATGTACCCCCGGCCGACGTGGCGCCTTACGCCTGTGAGGATGCCGACATCACGCTGCAGCTGGCCAACGCCTTCCGGCCGAGGTTGGCAGGCTCCGGAGTCAAGGAACTGGCAGAAGCACTTGAATTCCCGCTCATTCCCGTGCTGTCCCGCATGGAGTTGGCGGGCATCAAGCTTGATGCGTCGGTACTCTTCGAGCTCTCGGAAAAGACGGCTGAGGACCTGGCCCTGCTCGAGCAGCAGATCCATGGGGCGGCCGGTGAGGAATTCAATATCGGTTCGCCCGCCCAGATCGGGGTGATCCTGTTCGACAAACTGGGGTTGCGGGTGGCGGAGAAGACGTCCA
>JAQCDI010000130.1 GCA_027620595.1 Bacteroidota bacterium
TGCCGAGATCCAGTCGTCGGCCCGCGCGCCGGCGTGCCGGGCGCCCACGGTGTCGCCCCAGACCTCTACCTGGGTGGGGGCGCCTTCCGGCACGCCGGCGCGCGGAATGCGCAGCTCCCCGACCCGCGGTTGGCTGAGCACCCAATCCGGCCCGTCGGCCGCCACGTCAATGTGGGTCATGGCTGGATGGGAGCGCTGCGAGCGGAAACGGCCTTCCGGACCGACGATCATGTAGCGGCGGTCTCCTTCCAGGCCGAATGGCGTGATGCGGGCCTCCAATACGGACAGCCCGCGAAGTCCCTTTACCGGGAAGATGGACAGCGACGCGATGGTAAGCGGTGATGACATGGCCGATCAGTCCGGGAAGCTGTCCACGGCCCCATCCAGGACCCGGAGGACGTCATGGATCCAGGAAACGGCCGCCGTGAAGAATTCCGGCGTGATGGCGTCGAAATCGTCCGAAGGGTTGTGATAGCCGGGGTGGTCCTCCACGCCGAAATAGACGAAGGGAACACCCGCGCTGTTGAAGGGCGCGTGATCCGAAGACGCCGTCCAGTCACCGAACCCGTCGGAGGGTTCGTCGTGTCCGAAAAGGACCGTGAGCGGCCCCTTCCTGGGCACGCCGTCGATCAGGGGCCGCAGGAAGGGATAATGGTACGTGCCGCTGGCATACAGCTCCCCGGCCCCACTGCGGCTGATCATGTCCATGTTGATGTTCAGGCGCACATCGGAAGCCGTGAAACAGTCGGATCGCACGAATGCCCGCGCCCCGACCAGGCCCAGCTCTTCGGCGTCGAACGCAGCGAACAGGATGTCGTGCTCAGGTGGGTTGGCCGTGAACTCACGCGCCAGCTCGATGAGGGCGGCGGTGCCCGAGGCATTGTCATCGGCCCCGTTGTAGACCTCGCCGTTGCGCGTGCCCAGGTGATCGTAGTGCGCGCTGACAACCACGGACCCGGCCGCACTGCCGGTGCCGGGGATCACCGCGATCAGGTTGGCTCCCTCAGCCGGGCTGCTGTCTGAGGCAGTGAAGGGAAAGGTCTGGACGAACGATTCGCTGCAGGCGGGCTGCAGTCCAAGCTCCTCGAACTGCTGCTGCACATAGGCCTGCGCCATGTGCCCGCCTTCGGTGCCGGCTCGACGTCCCATGTAGGCGTCCGAGGAGAGGATCTCGACATGCGAGAGCAGACGCATTGCATCCACCGAAGGCTCGAAATTGCCGGTGCCGGCAGAATCCTGCGAACAGGATACCCCGGGAAACAAGAGCAGCAGGAGGAGTGGCGTGAGGATGCGTTTCATTCCAGTGGGCCGAGGTGTGCAGGTTGATCCTCCTCCTACGCCGCCGCGGTCGGGGGTTTCCCGGCTGGACGCGTGTTGGCCCGCTGCCGTACCATGGGGCCATCCTCCACCTCCCTTGTGCCCATGCTTCCCCGCGTCGCCCTCGAGACCACCGTTCTTTCCCATGGCCTTCCCTGGCCAGCCAACCGGGACCTGGGCCGTTCTGCCGAGGCACGCGTGCGAGAGGAAGGGGGCGAACCGTGCACGATCGGCATCGTGGACGGACAGCTCCGGGCGGCCTGCTCGCAGGCCGAGCTGGAGAGGTTCTGCCGGGAGGAAGGAGTCGAGAAGGTGAGCCTGCGCAACCTCCCCGTGGTGATGGCGCGGGGCGGTATGGGCGCCACGACGGTGGCCGCTACGATCCACCTGGCCCACCAGGCGGGCATCCGGGTCATGGCCACGGGCGGAATCGGGGGCATCCATCGGGACGCCGCGGGAAAACCCACCCCGGATGAAAGCGCCGACCTTACCGAACTGGGCCGTTGCCCGGTAACGGTGGTCTGTGCCGGCCCCAAGGCCATCCTGCACCTCGAGGCCACGCGGGAGCGCCTGGAAACGATGGGCGTCACCCTCCTGGGATGGCAGACGGATTTCATGCCCGCATTCTATTGCGGTTCATCCCCGCATCGCGTCGACGCCCGGTGCGACACCATTGAAGAGGTTGTGGATATCGTGCGGCAGCGGGATGCCCTGGATATGCCGGCGGCCATCCTGCTCACGGCGGCGGTTCCGCCAGCATGGGCATTGCCTTTCGATGCGGTCGAAGAAACGATCGGGCGCGCGCTGTCGGATCCGGCGGCATCGAAGCTCCTCCCCCATGAGGTGACGCCCTACCTGCTTTCCGCCGTCCGGGATACCCTGGGAGAGCGGGCGTTGCAGGCCAACGTGGCCCTCCTCGAACAGAACGCCTCCCTGGCGGCGCGACTGGCCGTGGCGCTGGAACGTTGAGGGCCGGGACCCGTCAACCCAGTTTCCCCTTGAGCCCTCCGGTGGCCCGTGCATCGAGCAGGTTCGAATCGAAGGATCGCACACGACGGATCCGCTCCTCGAAGCGCTCCTCGGCCAACCGCAGCAGCTCCATGACCAGGTCCGGGAAGGCCAAGCCGGTGGGCTCCCAGAGATAGAAGGAAAGCGATCCGGGGATGGTGTTGATCTCGTTGAAAAACACCTCCCCGCTGGCATTGTCCATGAGGAAGTCGATCCGCGCCACACCGCACCCATCGAGGGCAGCGAAAACGGTCCGGGCCAGCTGCCGGATGCGCTCGGCGGTATCCTCCTCGATGGGCGCCGGAATGCGACGGTCCAGCGAGGCCATGCCGGCTGCGCCCTTGCGCGATCCGCCCCGCAGGTACTTGTCCTCGAAGGAAAGGGTACCGTCGCCGGAGACAGGCTCCTCAAGCACCGAAACCCTGCAGTCATCGGCCGTTCCAAGGACGGAGGCATTGATCTCGCGCAGATTGGGCACACAGCGCTCGACCAGGACGGAGGCGTCGTAGCGCAGGGCCTCCTCGATCGCGTCCTCGAGCGCGGAGCGATCGAGGACGCGGGCAATGCCGATGGACGACCCCAGATGGACCGGTTTGACGATGGCCGGATAGCCCAATGCCGCCTCGACACGGTCCAGGCAGGCCTCTTCCGATCCGCCCCAGCCTTGCTCGGTCAGCTCCACCCAGTCCACGACCGGTACGCCGGCCTGACCCGCCAGGATCTTGGCCCGGACCTTGTCCATACCCACGGCCGAAGCCATGACGCCCGAACCCGTGAAAGGAACGCCCAGACTTTCGCAGAGCCCCTGCACGCTGCCATTCTCTCCCGAGCCGCCATGAAAGGCCAGCAGCACCGTTTCCACCAGGATGGGGGCATTCCGGCCAAGGAAGGGCTGTTCGAGCGGCACGAGGCGCAACGATCGACCGGGACCCGGGGCCAGGGCCACCTCTCGGGCGGATTGCTCCACGCGGGCCAGGTCCTTGAACGTGGACACCTCGTCGAGGCCGTCACCGATGAACCAACGACCGCCCTTCGAGACGTAGACGGCCAACACCCCAATACCTCTTTCCTTCAGGGCATGAACGGCTTGCAGCCCCGTGATGACGGAGACTTCGTGTTCGGGAGAGGGACCCCCGAAGAAAACGGCCGTGCGGAAACGCTGCATGTGCGGGATGGGCTGAAGGTGGGATGAAAATACGAACCGGACGCGCCAACCTCTGCATCGGGGTTTGCACCGGGCCGGACGGGGGCCGATCTTCGGGCCGCCCGATTCCCGAATCCCCGCTCCCGTGCGCCTCGCCGTCCTCTCCGATATCCATTCCAACTGGCCCGCCCTGGAAGCCGTGGCCGCGGTCCTGGAAACCGAATCGCCGGATGCCGTGCTGTGTGTGGGGGACGTGGTCGGTTACGGTGCGGACCCGGCCCTTTGTCTGGAGTGGGTCAGGGAGCATACCGATGCCTGCGTGCTGGGCAACCATGACCTGGCCGTGGCCTCCTCAGAGGGCATCGAATACCTGCCTGACCATGGACAGCTGGCGGCCGAGCACAACGCCGAAGCGCTCTCGCACGAGCAACGGCATTGGCTGGCCCACCTTCCGCTGACCGCCCGAGTGCACGACATAACGCTGGCCCACGCCTCGCCGCAGCACCCCGAGCGGTGGCTGCGCATCGAATCCTTCTTCCTGGCCCAGGAGCAGTTCCGGCACTTCGACACCGACGTCTGCTTCGTCGGCCACACCCACCTTCCGGGCGTGCTTTCGGCATCGCTGGGCGTCCTGCGCCCCCGGCCCGGGCACCGGTTCCTGATCAACGTGGGCAGTGTGGGTCAGCCGCGGGACGGCGATCCCCGTGCCTGTTTTGCCTTATTCGATACGGAAACCTTTGCCCTGGATCTGCGCCGCGTGCCCTACAACGTGGACCGTGCCAGGCAGCGCATCCGCGAAGAAGGGTTGCCCGAGGGCCTCGGCCGGCGTCTCGACCGCGGTCAGTAGCCCGATCAGGCGTTCTTGACGAGCTGCCCCTTGTTGTAGACCGCCCAGGCCCTGCCCACCATTTCGTGGCCGACGAAGGGCGTGTTGACGCTCTTGGACTTGATGTCCGCCGCCGTGAAGGTCCAGCGCGTGGTGGCGTCGAAGATGGTCAAATTGGCCGGTGCGCCGATTTCCAGGGCAGGCACCGGAATCCGGAGGATCTCGCGGGGTGCCACGGTCAGTTTGTGCACCGTTTCTGCCACACCCAGGACGCCCGGCTCGATGATCTCCCTTCCCGTCAGCCCCCAGGCGGTCTCCAACCCGAGGATGCCGAAGGGAGCCGCGATGTATTCCACTTCCTTCTCGAAGGAGGCGTGCGGGGCATGGTCGGTGCAGATGGCATCGATCGTTCCGTCCCGGAGGCCTTCCTTGATGGCTTCGATGTCCATTGCGGTCCGGAGCGGCGGATGCATCTTGGTGTGCGTATCGAACTCCATGTCCTCGACCGCCTTGTCCGTCAGCGCGAAGTGGTGTGTACATACCTCGGTCGTGACCCGGATGCCTTTCTTCTTGGCCTGCCGCACCTGGTCCACGGCACCCGCGGTTGAAATGTGGGCCACGTGGACGTGCCCCCCGGTATACTCCGCCAACAGGATGTCCCGCGCAATCATGATCTCCTCGGAGATCGTCGGGATGCCCGGCAATCCGAGCCGTGTGGACACCTCGCCCTCGTGCATGTGTCCCTTCGGGCCCAGTGGCAACTCTTCTTCATGCCCGATGATGGGCTTGTCGAGCATGCGGGAATACTCCAGGGCATGCCGCATGAGTCCCGTGTCCTGAACCGGATCCCCGTCATCAGAGAACGCCACGGCCCCTCCCTCGGCCAGATCGGCCATTTCGGAAAGGCTCTCCCCCTTGCGGTACTTGGATACGCAGGCAATCGGGTAGACGTCCACCGGTGTGGCCTCAGCCCGCTCGATGATGAACTCCACCACGTCCCGGGTGTGGATCGGCGGATTGGTGTTGGGCATGCACGCCACGGCGGTGAAGCCCCCGAAAGCAGCGGCCCGGCACCCCGTGGCAATGGTTTCCTTGTATTCAAACCCCGGCTCGCGCAGGTGGACATGCATGTCCATCCAACCGATCGACACCATCTTTCCGGTGGCGTCGAAGGCCGGAGCGTCTGAGGCGTCGATCCCGGCGCCGATGGCTGCTATCCTGCCGTCGCGGATCAGGAGGTCGGCCCGCTTCTGGGCGCCTGTCTTCGGGTCGAGCAGGGTAGCGCCGTGGATGAACAGGTGGGGAGCTGCCTCGGTCGTCATGATGGAATCCGTCGGAAGGTCGGTGGTCATTCGGGGTCGGAGCGCGGAGAACCGGCCTCATCCAAGGTACGCACCAGGTGCGCTTGGATGTACCGTGAGATCATGGAAAACAGGTGGAGGCGCGTGCCCCTGCCCGTCAGGCTGTGGGCCCGTCCAGGATAGATCATGAGGTCGAACGGGCGATCCCCCGCCTGCAGGGCATCGGCCAGCCGCAGGGTATGCTGGATGTCCACATTCTCGTCCGCGTCCCCGTGTACGAGCAGCAGATGCTGGTCCGGGCGGAGACGGTGGGCCAGGGCCACGACCGAACTGGCGTCGTAGGCCTCGGGCGCGGCTTGGGGGGTGGACAGGTACCGCTCCGAATAGGGAGTGTCGTAGTGCCGGAAATCGGTCACCGGCGCCAGGGCCACGCCCACCCGGAAGGGGGAATCCGCTGGACCCAGCATGGCCATGAGGGTGGCGAACCCGCCATAGGACCACCCCCAGATACCCATCCTCTCGGCGTCCACCCACGATCGGGCTCCCAGATGGCGGGCGGCCGCGGCCAGGTCGTCGGCAACGACCGGGCCCAGCTGTCCCTTCACTTGCCCGGCAAAGTCCCGGCCGCGGCCGCCCGTGCCCCGCGGATCCAGACGCACCACGACCACCCCAAGGGTTTCAGCCACCCAGGCATGCCACAGCTGCCGCTGCACTCCCTGATCCCAGGCATTCATCACCACCTGGGAATCCGGACCGCCGTAGACATGGAAAAGGACCGGCCAGGCCCGGGTGGAGTCGAACCGGCTGGGACGCTGGATCCAGGCATTCAGCGGCGTGCCGTCAGCCGCCGGCAGCGATACCGCTTCGGCTTGCGGCAACGCCATGCGGCCCAGCAGCTTGCGGAGTGCAAAATTCTCCTCCAAGGGCCACGACGGACCGCCCGAAGTGGAGCGGAGCACCCACTGGAGCGGAGTCCGGGCATCCGAGAATTCGTCGATATACCAGGCACCATCGCGGGACAGGGACACCTTGTGGACACCGGGCTCGTGGGTCAGGCGCCGAGGGATGGCGGATTGTCCCGTCAAATCCATCGCATACAGGTGGCGCTCCAGCGGATCGTCCATGGCCGACAGGACATAGGCCGTCCGTTCGTCGGGGTCCAGCCCCACGAGATCGGCCACTTCCCATGCCCCTTGCGTGACAGGCCGGCAGGCGCCCGGCCCGATCGGGCACAGGGACAGATGGCGCTGCCCGTTGCGGGGACCCAGCCAGAGGTAGTGCCCTCCATCGGAGAGGAAGGTGACCGTGCCTTCCCTGATGTCCAACCAGTGGGCACTCACGTCCGTATGCAGGGTATCCACGATCGGCTGATCCGGCCGGGCCACCAACAGGTCCACCCGGTCCTGGGCGCGGTTCATCCGCAGCGTCCAGATCCGCGGTTCGCCCTCCTTTGTCCACCCCAATTGTACCAGATATTCGGGCAGGGACGGATCCGATGCGCTGGCATCTTCCCCATCCGGGTCCCAGGTGCCCGTTTCCAGACAGGAAACCATGGGACG
>JAQCDI010000131.1 GCA_027620595.1 Bacteroidota bacterium
CCCCGCCCTGTTCTTTTCTGGTCATTTCCACGCCGGAAGCAAGCTAAAAGGCGGTTCAACGCCCCGAATGCACCAGGGTCTGGACCGCCTGCCGCCCGCCGGCCTGCAACCTGGCGTAGTAGACACCCGAGGGTAATCCTGGCGCATCGAAGGTCACGCCGTGGGATCCGGCTTCGAGCATCCCATCGATGAGCGTCGCCACCTCACGTCCCAAGGCATCGTAGATGCGCAACGTCACGCGCCCCGCCTCAGGCACGGACAGCGCAAGCCGCGTCTGTCCGGAAAACGGATTGGGAAACGCTGGTTGCAGTTCGAATTCCGGATCCGACTCGAACGCCTGGTCCTCCGTCTGGGATCGGAAAGAAACGCCGAAGAGGCGCCAGTACTGGGAGGCACTGCCGCCTCCATCCGACGCGGCCAGCAACCGGACCTGCACCTGATCGCCCGCAAAGTCCGTCAGGTCGAAGCGGTCCTGCCGACGCAGCCGGGACCCGGTGAAGGCCGCCCGGCCTTGAAGCGGACTGCCCCCTTCCACACCGGCCGTGCCTGGGTAGCCTCCTTCCGGCTCGAGCGGCTTCCAGCTGGCGCCGTCGTCGTCGGATACTTCCAGCAGCCCGGCAGCCCCGGCGCCGAATGTGATTTCATGATCGAGGAAAAGCGCCAGATCCAATGCGTTGCTTTCCGTGTCCCGAGGATCCAGTATCAAGCCGGATTGTGCGGAAGCGTCCTCGGTACGGAATATCCAGCCCGCTTGGAGCGGCTCCCAGCTTCCAGAGGCCCAAACGGAGGAAAGCGCCTCGTGGGATCCGAACAGTCGGAACGTGATGAGGAACGGACCGATCACGACATCCTTTCCTGTGGGATCCACGACCCGGATGGTGTAGGTCAGGACATCTCCCGGCTGCCGACCCACCAGGAAATCCGTGGTGGCGGAAAAACGGGTCAAATTGTCGGCGTGCTGGGTCATCCGAACGGCGCTGGGCGGCACGTCCCCTCCCAACGACCATTCGAGCCAGACATCCTGGATGCCCAGATCATCCAGCGCACGGATGGAGATGTCGGCTGGAGCAGCCGTCGTGGATTCAATACGCTCGGCAGGTGGAGCCGTCGTCACTTCCGGGGCGTCGGTGTCCACCTCTGCACCGGTCACCAGCTCCAGCGCATCGATCATCCACCCCACAAAGCGCACCGATTGCCCGGAATTGCCTGTATCCGTACCAAACACAAAGCGCACCTGAACCCCATCCTCCTGCGGAAGCGGGACGGATACGCGTCGCCATCCGTGGCTGAAACCGCCCCAGGCATCTGCTCCGGCCAATGGATTCTGCCGATCCATTGCAATTCGGCCGGGATATCCGCCTTCGGGGACCAGGGGACGCCATTCAGGCAACCCGTTGGTCCGGACCTCGAGCCGTCCTCCATCGAACAGGATTCCGTTCAGTCCGGCTGGATCCATTGGCCCGGTGTGCTCGGTGTCGAAGAAGTGCCAGAATCGAAGCTTGACCGGATCCACCCGGGCCAGATTGATGGCAGGCAACGCCAGCGTGGACAGGCCCGGATCGGCGGGATAGGCCGCGTCGGGGCGGGTGGCCGCTACCCGTGAGCCTTCCGGTGTGACCTGCATGCCGAAAGCCGGCGCCCCGAGGGCCCATACCCCCGACGCGGCCACTCCGGACTCCGCTCCTTCGAATCCGAACCGATGCAGCACGGAGCCCGCATCAACGCTTCGCTCGACATGGCCCGTCGATGGATACCGCGTCGTGTTGCGACGGGCCGAGGCGTCTTCTGCCTCGAGGTAGTACCGAACCTGACTCCCGTGCTCAATGAGAGACAACGGCACCGGGAATTCCACGGAAAAGGCGCCGTTTCCTTGCCCGATCTCGGCGGAGCCGGTCGCCAATTCCACGCCATCTGGATCCAGGACGTACCAGAAGAAGCGAATGGAAGCCACACCGAAATTGTCTTGGGCCACTCCACTCAGGAGCGGAGGCCAGGCAAGGAAGGTCACCTCGGCCGGAGGATCGTGCTCCAGGAAAGGGGCCTCAGTATCCAAACCGACAACAAAATGATGTGGGACTGTGGGGGCGGTCGCCGGCTCCACCGTTTCATTGCCCGATTGATCCCGGGCGCGCAGGTAGTAGAAAACCGTATCCATCTGGGCAGGCAAGTGGAGCTCTCCGTTGAACACCTCGGGCTGACCCGGATCGGCCACCATGGAGACCACCGTCTGGGCAAAGGTTCGCCCGTAATACACCAACTCTACCTCTGCGACGGAGGCAGAAATCCCCCGCACTGTGGCCGTAACCGGAATCGCGGTGCCCGACAGTTCCGTACTCAGGAGCGGCTCGTGGTCCACCAACGGGCCATAGGTCCCCGCGTCCACCAGCCCCCGGGCCGAGAAAATGCGGATCAGCACATCGGCGTGGGTCCCGTCGAAGTAGTCGAGATCGGCCTGGACTACGGCCCTGGCCGCATCGGCAAAGGTCGAAGCACCCTCCAGATAGTAGTGGGAATGCAATACCAGGCGATCCGTGAGATCCCGCCCCAGTTCATCCCACACCTCCATGAGGGTCGTGGCCCACATTCGGCCGTCATCGTGGATGCTGCACGATCCGGAACCCGTGGTCACACACACATCCTGGGGATAGATGCCGGCATGGTCGAGATACCGCCCCGACCACAGGGAGCCCTCACCACTGTCCCAGAGGAATACCCACCGCCAATCGGTCCGGGACGCCTGGCCCGTTTCAACAAGATGCCGATAGTAGGAGGCCTGCCAGTAGTCGGAAAACCCTTCATGCAGCGCCCGGCCTTCCAGAAAGGCCAGCAGACCCGGCGCCGCGGCATTGAGCAGGGCATGTCCGTATTCATGGATCAGCACCGATGGGTCTTCCGCGTCGTCCACCCCTCCGGTCCCGAACATGATGAGATTGCGGTCCGGGAAATAGAAGGAATCATCGCGCGTCAGGCCCTGTGGATTGACATCCACTCCGTTCTGCTGCAGGTCATCAAACCCGAGCGACTGGACATAGCGCTGGTTCCTGTCGATGTGATAGTAGGCATTGACCGCCTCGAAGCGATCGTCGGCGCGGAAGAAGAAGAAGTCGTCCGGGCCGTCCATGGCCGGAGGTGCATACACCTCCGTGCCCGACGTATTCCGACCCACGATGCGCACATAGGGGCCTTCCAGGACCCACTTCCCTTCCGGGTTCTGGCTGATTCCAGGCAGGGTAACCACTTTGCGGACGGCATCCAGGGCCGGGTTCGTGGCGTCGTCGTCATCCACATACGGAGGACCGTATGCCGCGCCCGAGACAAACAGTGGATCGGGGTCGAACACATATCCGGAGCCGTCCGTGCGGGACCGGGACTGGCGCGGGTCATGCTTTGCCAAGGCCACATCCATCCAGGAGATGACCTCTCCGTTCATGGCGTCCACGACCACCCGGTATTCCGCAGGCTCTTGGTGCGGCCAGACCACCAGTTCCCACGCCAGGATTGGTCGGGAAGGGTCATGCACCACCAGGCGCGGTGTGGAATGGGCCCCCGCACCTTCGGCCAATGACTGTAAAGCTGCCTGGGCGGCTTGGTCGGCCGAACGCCGGGGGACGATATCGAAAGCAGCAGGATCTGCCTGGACTGGTTCGAACGCACTTGTGACGAACGTCACCCCCCCGGATGCATCGGTGTTCACCTTCACCGTCCGACCCGAAACAGGAATCCCCCTGAATATCTGTTCCCAGGTCTGGTGGCCGCTCCTGGCTCTTCTGGACTCGGAAACCAGACGCAGATCGTCCAGCGTCGTGCTCCATTTCCCTTCCTGCGCAGCGCGTCGGAGGAATTCCTGTGGCCGGACCTCTCCGTAGGTCTTCTGCGGATCATACCAGGCCCGCGTGACCTTCGTCTCCATGTCCACCCGGCCCATGACCGAAGGAACCGTGCGGATAGAGGCGGTGGTCTCTTTCCTGGCCAGGACGGACTGGTCCTGCCCGGACGCGGGTCCCGCTCCCAGCAGGACGGCAAGCGCCGTCAGGCACACCCATCGGCGCGGCGACAAATGGACAGGCATGGACAAGGTCCGGATGGTCAACGGATCAGAATGTTTCGTCGGCTGAAGTCAGTACTCCAACCGTGCGGTATCCGTTCTCAGGCCATGGACGCGGCAATGGATTTGAGGTCGTCGACCCGATTGAGCGCTTCCCAGGAGAATTCGTTGCGACCGAAATGCCCGTAGGCAGCGGTCTTCACGTATCCGGGCTTCAGCAGATCCAGGTTCTGGATGATGGCCTTGGGGCGGAGGTCGAATGCTTCTTTCACGATATACACCAGACGCTCGTCCGGTACCCGCCCCGTGCCATAGGAGTCCACATGGATCGAAATCGGATCCGCAACGCCAATGGCGTAGGCAACCTGCACAAGTACTTCGTCAGCCAGATCGGCACCGACAAGGTTCTTGGCCACGTGCCGTGCCGCATAGGCAGCGCTGCGGTCCACCTTGGATGGATCCTTGCCGGAGAACGCTCCGCCCCCATGCGCGCCCTTGCCGCCGTAGGTGTCCACGATGATCTTGCGACCCGTCAATCCGGTGTCGCCATGGGGGCCACCGATGATGAACTGACCGGTGGGATTCACGTGGAGGATCAGATTGTCGTCAATCAGGTCCGACGGAATGATCCGGAGGATCAGGTGCTCGCGCACGTCTTTCTTGATCGTTTTCACCTCGACGCCCGGCCCGTGCTGGGTGGACACCACCACGGTGTGCACACGACGGATCGTCTTGCCGTCATTCTCATATTCCACCGTCACCTGCGCCTTGGAATCCGGCCGCAGGTACGGCATGATCTTTTCCCGCTTACGGATGTGTGCCAGTTCGCGCATCAGGCCGTGGGAAAAGCTGAGCGCCATCGGCATCAGGTGCTCCGTCTCCCGCGTGGCATAGCCGAACATCATTCCCTGATCCCCGGCGCCCTGGTCCAGGTGCAATCCACGGTGGGCATCCACGCCCTGGGCAATGTCGGAGCTCTGTTCGTGGATCGTGGCCAACACACCACAGGAATCTGCGTCAAACCGCAATGCGGGATCCGTGTATCCGATGTCCCGGATCACACCGCGGGCCACTTCCTGCACATCGACGTAGGCTTCGGTCGTAACCTCGCCGGAAAGCACCACGAGACCTGTGGTCACGAGCGTTTCGACAGCCACCCGGCTGTTCGGATCCTGCGTAAGCATGGCATCCAGGACGGCGTCGGAAATCTGGTCCGCCACCTTGTCGGGATGGCCTTCGGAAACGGACTCGGAGGAGTACAGGAAAGACATGAAATTCTAAGCTTGGAACATTGGGGAGTGCCTCATTGGAATCAGCCCGATCAAACGCCCGGCCGTAACGGATGATTCCCGGTCATTACGAAGGTTGGGTCAAGTGATGGCCGGCAAATTGCTTCTGCTCGGCAGACAGCGTAGTTTTCGGGTTTGCAGGGCTCCGTAGCCGCACCTTGCGGACCACTCGGAGCCCTCAGGACTTAGGTCCGTGGTACACCATCCACTTTCTGGAGAACAGGTTATGTCCGATATCGCAGCCAAGGTACAGTCGATCATCGTTGAGAAACTGGGCGTTGATGAAGCCGATATTACAAATGATGCATCGTTCACCAACGACCTGGGAGCAGACTCCCTTGACACGGTAGAACTCATCATGGAGTTCGAAAAGGAATTCGATATCACGATTCCTGACGAGGATGCTGAAAAGATTGCCACCGTTGGCGACGCAGTATCCTACCTGACCGAAAAGTCGGCCTGACCCGACCTTTCGTCCCCTTTCTCCTTCCTCTCGCGCAACCCTTCTTGATCGCATGAGTCGAGCCACTCGTCGTGTTGTCGTCACAGGTATGGGCGCCCTGACTCCCCTGGGCAATGACCCGGTTTCGTTCTGGAATGCCATGATGGCAGGCAAGAGCGGTGCAGGACCCATTACCTATTTTGACACCACCGAATACGCGACCCGGTTTGCCTGTGAGCTGAAGGATTTCGATGCCGAAGCCCTGCTGGACCGCAAGATTGCACGTCGGCTCGATCCCTTCTGCCAGTACGCCATGGTCGTCGCCGACCAGGCGCTGGCGGATGCCGGGGTCGACACGGCCAACCTGACGACGGAGCAGCAGGAGCGGATCGGCGTCATTTACGGCTCGGGCATCGGAGGACTTCAGGTCCTCTTTGATCAGGCGCGGACCCTGTCCAGCGATGGACCGAGACGGGTATCGCCATTCTTCATCCCGATGATGATCCCGGACATCGCTGCCGGCCAGATCTCGATCCGGCACGGACTCAGGGGGCCCAACTACTCCTGCGTTTCAGCCTGCGCAACGGGAAACAACAACATCGGCGATGCCTTCATGCTCATCCGGCTCGGCCACATGGACGCGGCGGTCACCGGGGGCAGCGAAGCCAGCATTTCCGAACTGGGCGTGGGTGGATTCAATGCGCTCAAGGCGCTTTCCACCCGGAACGACGAGCCCGAAAAGGCCTCCCGGCCATTCGACGCCACCCGGGATGGATTCGTGCTTGGAGAAGGTGCCGGAGCACTTTTCATTGAAGAGCTGGAACATGCCAAGGCCCGTGGCGCCCGGATCTATGCCGAGGTCATGGGTGTGGGAATGAGTGGTGACGCCCACCACATTACTGCTCCGGATCCGGAAGGACTGGGTGCCCGCAACGCCATGATCGCCTCCCTACGGGACGCCGGGTTGAGCACAACCGATGTCGACTACCTCAACATGCACGGTACATCCACCGGGCTGGGTGACGTAGCCGAAACCAAGGCAATCAAGGGCGTCTTCGGCGACCACGCCTACAAGATGAACCTGTCCTCAACAAAGAGCATGACAGGTCACTTGCT
Source organism: Bacteroidota bacterium (assembly GCA_027620595.1). Classification (GTDB taxonomy): domain Bacteria; phylum Bacteroidota; class Rhodothermia; order Rhodothermales; family UBA10348; genus JAAZVD01. The sequence continues at coordinate 6,893 of JAQCDI010000131.1, forward strand.
CGGCGCCGCCGGTGCGGTCGAAGCCATTGCGGCCATCAAGGCCATCGTCCATCAGACGATTCCTCCGACGATCAACTTCGAGCACCCCGATCCGGATTGTGACCTGAACTACACGTTCAACAAACCGGTCCAGCGCGAAGTCAATGTGGCCATGTCCAACGCATTCGGCTTCGGGGGTCACAACACGAGCGTCGTCTTCGCCAAGTACGAGGAGTAAGCTCGTCTTTCCCGTTTGGCGGGGCGCGGGATCGGAG
>JAQCDI010000132.1 GCA_027620595.1 Bacteroidota bacterium
GTCTGCGGTCCATGGGGGCACAGGTGGAAGAGTACCCGGATGGTTTGGCCATCGAGGGTGGACACCCCCTTCATGGCGCCCGGATTGCCACCCACCACGACCACCGGATTGCCATGGCGTTTGCCATTGCCGCCCAGATGGCACGCTCAGAGACGGTCATCGAGGATGCCGACGTGGCTTCGGTGTCGTTCCCCTCGTTCTACGAGACGCTCGAGAAGCTGCGCTGATGGAAGCCGAGAGGCCGATCAGACCGGTTCGCCCGGAATCCAGAGGTGGGCGTTGATGTCCACGATGGCCTCGTCCACGAACGCCACGCCTTCGCTGCGCAGGAGGTCTTCCATGACATGCGGGCCGCCGAAGGCCGCATGGCCGCTCAGCCCGCCGTAGCGGTTGACCACCCTGTGACAGGGCAGGCCGTGGCCTGCGGCGGCCCGCAGGGCCCAACCCACCGTCCGCGCCGCCCGTTTCGAGCCCAGGTGGGCCGCGATGTGCCCGTACGTGGTGACCCGCCCGAAAGGTATGCGGGCCACCACGTCGAAGACACGATCAAAGAAATCGTCGTTGCGGGCTGGCGGAGGGGCCATCCTACTGGTTGCCGAGGATGATGGGCAAGCCGTCCGACCCGCTGCCGATGACGACGGTCTTGGCATTCGGCGAGGTGGCCAGGGCCTGCGTGGCCTCGATGCCCTTGTAGCGCAGGAACTGGGCCGAGAGGCTGGCCGTGATGATGCGCTGGTACTCGGCCTGGCCGGTGGCCTCGATCTCCTTGCGTTCGGCTTCGAGGCGCTCTTTTTCGATCGTGAACTGGTAGCGCTCGGCTTCCTGCTCTTCCTTGAGTTTGTTCTCGATGGCGGTCCGGATCTGCTCGGGCAGGGAGATGTCGCGGATCAGGATGGCGTCCACGGTCACGTTCTCACCGGCGACGGCGTCGCGGACCTGCTGGAAGATCCGCTCCTGCAGCTCGGTGCGACGCGAGGAGTAGAGCTCCTCGGGCGTGAACTGTCCCACGATCTCGCGCACAGCGCTACGGAGTTCAGGCTGGACGAGCTTGCGGTAGTAGTCCTCGCCGTAAGTCACGTGCAGTGCGGGCAGCGCACCCGCTTCAGGACGCCAGCGGACGGACGCGTCCATACCAATGGAAAGGCCATTGGAGGACAGAGCGTCGATGTCTTCCACCTGCTCCTGAACGCGCACGTCGTAGCGGACCAGGTTGACCCAGGGTGCGTGGATCTGAAGACCCTCGCCGTAGCGTTTTTCGAGGTCCGTTCCGCCGAAGACACTGTACTTGACAGCGCCCTCTCCGGAACCGATCGAGGTGGTCATGCAGCCGCCGGCCAGGGACACGATGAGGACGAAGCCGAAGGCCATCAGGCTGAGCCGAAGGGCCGCCCGGGACAGGTTGGGATAGGTGGGTTGCGCCATGTTCATTGAATGCTCTTCCGAGAGATAAAGGGATGGGAGGTATCTTGGTCCAACGACAACCCCGCGGCCGTGTTGCGAGAAATCGGATCGGCCGAACCGAAAACCGCCTGATCGTCCCCGTGACTGCATCGAATTCCGACCAGTTGAAGGCCCGCCTTGGAGCGGATCGGATCCACCTCGGCGAGGTCCTGGCGCCGTATACCACCTTCCGGATAGGCGGACCGGCCGATGTCTTCTTCGAAGCCCGGTCGGCCGATGAGTTGGCCACCGCCCTTCGGGTTGCCAGGGAGCTGGGCATTCCGCACTTCGTGCTGGGGCTGGGCGCCAACATCCTCGTTGGCGACATGGGCTTCCGGGGATTGGTGATCCGCAATGCAGCCCGTAGCCGGAGCATTACGGCGGACGGGATCCTCGAGGTGGAGAGCGGCGCCGTGGTCTGGCCCGACCTGATCCGCTTTGTCGTGGACGCAGGCTGGTCCGGGCTGGAGCACTATGCAGGAATTCCTTCCACGGTCGGGGGTGCGCTGTGGCAGAATCTGCACTTCCTCTCCCCCGCGCCCGAGCGCGAACGGACCATGTACATCGACGAAGTCTTCCTCGACGCACGGCTGCTGCACCCGGACGGCACCGCCTCGGTCAAGGGAAAGGACTATTTCGACTTCGGATACGACCAGTCCGTCCTGCACCACTCGGGCGACGTGGTCCTGAGTGCGCGATTCGCGTTGGAAGGCGGTTCGCCCGAAACCATGAACCGCATCATCGAGGAGAATCTGGCCTGGCGGGCCGAGCGCCATCCGCCATTGGACACCGAACCCAGCGCCGGGTCGATTTTCAAGAAGATCGAAGGCATCGGAGCGGGCCGCCTGATTGATCAATGCGGCCTGAAGGGGACGCGCATCGGTGGCATCGAGATCACCCGTCGGCACGCCAACATCATGATCAACCGCGGGGGAGGAACGGCGGCCGACGTGCGCGCCATGATTGACCGCGTGGTGGAAACAGTGCGTGCCGAAACGGGCTATGTACTGGAGCCCGAAATCGCCTTCGTCGGCGAATTCTGAAGCGTATCTTGTCGACATGGAATTCTTCCGAGGAAGTTGGGCCGTCCTGAAGAAAGACCTGCGCCTGGAATGGCGCAGTCGGTACGCGCTGAACATGCTGCTCATGTTCGTGCTCTCGTCGCTGCTGCTCATCGCTTTTGCCATCGGCCAGGAAACCGTGGGCCAGCGCATGCAGTCGGCCCTGCTCTGGATCGTGATCCTTTTTTCGGCTTCCATAGGCCTCGGACGCAGTTTCGTGGCCGAAGAAGAACGCGGCACCGTGCTCCTGTTGCAGCTGAACGTCCCCGGCAGCCAGGTTTTTACCGGCAAGCTGATCTTCAATTTCCTGCTCTTGTTGGCAGTGGACGCCGTTTCCCTCGTGGTTTTTGCCGTCCTGTTGAACATGGTGATCGAGGACTGGGGGCTGCTCGTACTGGCCCTGGGGCTGGGTTCACTCGGACTCGCTGGCGCCACGACGCTGCTGGCAGCCATCATTGCACGTGCCTCGAACAAGGGGCCCCTGCTGCCTGTGCTGCTGTTTCCGTTGCTCATTCCACTGCTGCTTTCGGTCGTGCGGGCCTCCCGGGCCGCCCTTGATGGCGGACTTGGGTTCACGGGTGCCACGGGGGATCTGCAGACGATAGCGCTCTTCGGTGGCGTGGTGATCACGGCCGCTGTCCTCCTCTTCGACTACGTCTGGATGGACTGAATGGAAACGTCCTTTCTTCCGCTGCGTGAAACGCCCCATCAACTGCCGGGGCCCGTCCGTCGGACGGCCCCCTGACGTACCCCCCCTGCCGTGGTCAATCTCCGCCGTTATACCTTGGTCCGGAACCTGGTCCTCCTCTGGGTGACCGGGGTCATCCTGGCCGCTTTCCTGCTCGACATTCCGCGGATCAACATCCTGGAACACACGGCGCGGAACCTGTATTTCCACGTGCCGATGTGGTTCACCATGATGGCCGCCGTCTTTGTCTCGGCCTACCACTCGTTCCAGGTGCTGCGCTCGGACGATCTGGTCCGGGACATCCGCGCCCTGCAGGCCGCCCGTGTAGGGGCCTTTTTCGGCATCCTCGGGTTGGTGACCGGCATCGTCTGGTCCAAGTACACCTGGTATGTGGGTACGGATGTGTGGTGGAACTTCGACCCGCGCCAGTCCATGGTCTCGCTGCAGTTGCTGATCTACGGCGCGTACTTCGTCTTGCGCGGCGCGCTGGATGACCCGTCCAAGCGGGCCCGGATCGCCGCCGTGTACAATCTTTTTGCGGCCACCACGACGCCATTCCTGCTGTATGTGATCCCTCGGCAGATGGACAGCCTCCATCCCGGCGCCGAGGGCAATCCGGCCTTCAGCGAAATCACGCATCCGGTCATGCGCTTGGTGTTCTACCCCGCCATCATCGGCTTCATCGGGCTGTTCTGGGTACTCTACACCCAGCGCGTCCGGACGGCCCTGCTGAAACTGCGTACCACCCACGACCCCGAACTGTAATGTCCCTTTCCCTTACCCTCCTGACTGACATCCAGGACCAGGCGGCCCAATCCACCGCCTACGACAGCATCTGGGCGGGCGGCGCGGTGCCCACGCAGGAGTATTCAGGTCTCGAGCAGGTCATGCTGGCGCACGACAAGCTCTATGTGGTCCTGGCGGTTGTCCTCATCATCTGGTTCGGAATCGTGATTCTCCTGTTGAGAAACGACGCGCGGCTGAAAGCGGTGGAACGAACCATCGAGGAGCGCGGTATCCGTTCTGATGACGGCCTCTAGGGCCATTTTCCTCCCACCCCGATTTTCTCCGGAATCATGCGACCGAAAACGATTGTCGGCCTGGTGCTCATCGTCACCTTCACGTCCCTTCTGTTCATGAACTTCGGACGGCAGGTGGGCGGCTACATGAATTTCGCAGAAGCGGAAGAAGCCGGCACGAAGGCCCACGTGGTGGGCATGTGGGTGGATTCGGGTACGTTCCGTTACGACGCGGCCAGCAACGTCTTCACCTTCGAAATGCAGGATGAGGTGGGCAATATCCGCGAAGTCCGCTATGGTAATCCCAAGCCGGCCAACTTCGAGGATGCCGAGAAACTCGTCATCGACGGCTACGCGGAAGGAGGCCATTTCGTGGCCGAGAACATCCTGGTCAAGTGCCCCTCGAAGTACAACGACGCGCGCGGACTGGATCAGGTCGAAGGAACTCCTGTTGAGTCTACCTCGGATTCCTACTGATTGTCCGGGCGAACCGCGGGATGGGTCTTGGAGGGCAGTTGAAACGTCCCTCAGGCTCAGAGATAGAGCCAGTTGGCCAGCAGGAAGAAGATCAGGATCCCGAGGATGTCGTTGCTGGTCGTGATGAAGGGCCCGGTGGCGAGTGCCGGATCGAAGCCGATCTTGTCCAGCAGCAGCGGAGTCATGGCCCCCACCGTAGTGGCCAACAGCACGACGATCAGGAGCGCGATGGAAGCCACGAACGCCAGGTGTGCAGGATCGCCGATCTTCTCGGGCAGGACCCAACCCAGGAGCAGGATGCCCAGTCCGAGTACCAGGGACGCCGCAAAACCATTGATGAGCCCGACGGCCAGCTCCTTGCCCAGTCGTCGCTGAAGGTCCGAAGCCCAGATCCCCGCTGGCCAGACCCTGCACGGCGATGGCGGAGCTCTGGATACCCGCGTTGCCCGCCGTGGCCATGACAATGGGAATGAATCCGGCCAGGATGGACGCGGCCGCGAGGGATGCCTCGAAACTCAGAATGACCAGTGCGGCCAGCGAAGCACCGGCCAGACCCAGGAGGAGCCAGGGCAGGCGTCCCCGTGAGATGCGCAGAATGGAGTCGGTGGCCTCCTCGCCGCCGGCCACCCCGGACATGCGTTGGATGTCCTCTTCGGCCTCGTCGCGGATAACGTCCACGATGTCGTCAATCGTGATCCGCCCCACCAGGCAACCGTCCCGATCCACAACCGGCATGGTGACCAGGTCGTATCGCTCCATGAGGCGCGCCACGTCCTCCTGGTCCATGGATGTGGGCACCGAGACGATGTCGTCGTCCATGATGTCCCCGATTCGCACATGCTCGGGCGATAGCAGCAGCTTCTTCATGGGCACGATGCCCAGGAGCCGGTCCAGGTCGTCCACCACGAAGAGGGCAAAGATCTCGGCTATGGAGTCGGCGTGGGCCCGGACCTCCTCGGTGGCTTCGGCAACGGTGTGGTTGGCCCAGACGGAGACGAACTCCGTGGCCATGAGGCCCCCTGCGGAATCCTCGTCGTAGGCCAGCAGCTCCTTGACATCCTCGGCATCCTCGAGCGCGGGCAGGATCTGTTCGGCAAGGTCCAGGGGAAGATTGGCCAGAACGTCCGCCGCATCGTCCGTATAGAGCTCGTCGATCATGGCGGCGAGCCGTTCGTTCGGAATGGCGTCCACCAGATCGGCTCGATAGTCATGATCGAGCTCGGCCAATACTTCGGCGGCCGTTTCAATGGGCAGCCACTCGAGAACCTGACGCGCCAGATCCTTCTGCAGGTGGGAGACCAGGCTGGCCAGGTCGGCCGAATGCAGATCGGCCGCAATGTTCATGACCATCCCCTCCTCGCCCGCTTCGATCAGCGAGGAGATGTCGTCGACCAGCTCGGAATCCAGGTCAATCACGCCCATCGGGCGAGCGGACTCGGGGTTCTGTTCCTTGAGAATGGGTTCCATGGGGCCGGCTGGAAGGATGCGAGGACGCCGCTGCCCGGTATGGGCGGGCCGTCAATCGAGGTGGGAAAGCCGTCCTGCAAGATAGTCCGCGAGTCGGACAAAGTCGTGGGGGGAAAGCTCCTCGGCCCGACGGCCCGCCCATGATTCGGGCAGCGGCTGCATATCGGGAAGGGTCAGACGCGAAAGGCTGTTGCGCAGCGTCTTCCGTCGCTGATTGAACGCCGTGCGGATGACGAGGCGCAGGAAAGCAGGGTCCGGACTGTGCACCGCTGGCGCTTCAGGAAAGCGCAATCGGACCATGGCACTGCGCACATCCGGCTTCGGATAGAACACGTTGCGACTCACCGGAAACATGAGCTCCGGCTGGCACGCCAGCTGCACGGCCACGGAAAGGATGCCGTAGGATTTGGTCCTCGGGGTGGCCACGAGGCGTTCGGCCACCTCATACTGCATCATGATGACGGCCTCGGCCACCACCGGAGCGGCATCGAGCAGGCTGAAAAGGATCTGGGAGGTGATGTAGTAGGGCAGATTGCCGATGACATGAAGTCGTCGGGCCTCCAGCCCACCGGCCAGTTGGTGCCAATCCACCTTGAGCACATCCAGATGACGGATGTCCAGCCCGGGTATCTCCTCCCGCAGCAGATCCACCGAGCGTTCGTCTACCTCGATGGCCGTGAAGCGGGGCCACCGCTCATGCAGCAGACGGGTCAGGGCGCCTGTTCCCGGACCGATTTCGACGACCGTATCTGTGGGGTTCGCCCCCAGGGAGTCCACGATCCTGCGGATCGTATTGGGATCCTGCAGGAAGTTCTGACCGAGCCGCTTGATGGGTTTCAGCATGGACCCGGCCGGCCTAGAAGCCTGTTGAAGAAATCGGGGGTGTCAGGGTGCGAGCGCCGGAATGCCGGATGCAAGGCGTCCTGACGCCGAACAGCAGCGCGTTTTGCGCCGGTAGCGGCGCAAGAAGGAAGGACAACGATGTAGACGGCAT
>JAQCDI010000133.1 GCA_027620595.1 Bacteroidota bacterium
GTCGGCAGCAATCCGGCCTGCGGATATCCCTGGATGGGGTCGACGCAGACGGGTCAGTCGCTTCAAGATAGCCCATTTACGGCGGAAATCAATACGGGTTCAGGTGCCGCACCGAAGTTTGCATGAACCCGCTATCGGCGCCGATCCAGCCATCGAAGCGCTTCTGCGGCCACCTGGTGCGAACCTGCCACCAGCACGGGTCGACCGGCAGGCGCCAGATCGTAGAGGAGATCGGCAACGGGCCGTGTGGCTGGTGTGGCCCTACAGCCGCCCGCCTGCAGACGCATTGCGGCCTCCCCGGCCTCCATGCCTCGAGCGCCCGTCGTCGGGACGGTCACTATCTCAGGCTGAAGATCCATGTCAAGGAACACCTCCCGAGCGATTCGGCCGATGGCTTCCACATCCTTGTCCCCCAAGAAGCCCAGCACCAGAACAGCCGCTCCAGCGTCTGGCCGGGAGGCCTGTTGGAAAGAACGGAATGTACCCTCGAGCGCATCAGGGTTGTGTCCGACATCCACCATACACCAGGGTTGGACCCATTCTTGGCGCGCGCGTAACCCGCTCAGGACGTGTAGATCCACAAATCCATGCTGCACAATGGATTCCGGCACAGGGGATTCCGGCACAGGGGAACCGTGCAAAAGATCCAAGGCGGACAGGGCAAGGAGGGCATTCATCCCTTGATGCGGTCCGCTCAAGGGAAGGCGCAATCCCGCTGCCCGCCGCAGCGGGGTCTGCAGCGTCCAGGTTCCGTCGATTGCCTGCTGCGGGCCGGCCGGCTCCATGAGCCGGGCCCCGACGGTTGCGGCGTGCGCGGCAATGGCACTACGGGCCTCTTCGGGCAGCGCGCCCACCAACAGGGGCCGGCCGGCCCGCGCAATGCCGGCCTTCTCGCGGGCGATGTCGGCCAATCCAGGACCCAGGAGGTCCACATGATCCCACCCGATGGACGTCACCACACTGACCGCCGGATCCAGCGCATTCGTGGCATCCAAACGCCCCCCCAGGCCTACCTCGATCACCCAGCGCCGGGCATCATGTTCGGCAAACCACACCAGCGAAAGGGCCAGGGTGGCCTCAAAAAAAGAGGGTTCTACACGATCGAACAACCCGGAATACCGCTCCGTCTGCGCTGCCAACCAGTCCGCGGACGCTGCCACGCCGTCCACACGCATGCGCTCGCCCACGTGCAGCAGGTGGGGCGACGTGTGCAGGCCTGTCCGCACGCCGGCTGCCGTCGACAGGGCTGCCAACATGGATGCCGTGGAGCCTTTGCCGTTCGTTCCCGCGATCAAGACGATCTCCCGCCCGCGCTCGGGGGAGCCCATGCCGGCCAACAGAGCACGGATGCGCTCGAATCCAGGCTTCAGTGCCACCTTTCCCGACGTCGAAAAGGCCGGCAGGGCCATCAGCCGCTGGAGGGACGGTTCGCCCGCATCATGCATGGTCGTCGGCCTCAAGGATCCGGATACGCCGCTCATTCGGACCCTCGTGGCGGATATCGACGAGGATCGTGTGCTCGGGCAGGAGGGCTTCGATGCGCTGGGGCCACTCGATCAGGACGATGCCTTCCTCGCCGAAGACCTCGTGGGCGCCGGTTCGCATCAGTTCGCGCTCATCCTCGAGACGGTAGCAGTCCAGGTGATGGATCGGTAGGCGTCCGCGATAGAGGTGGGCTATCGTGAAGGTCGGACTCGAGACGTCTGCCGGATCGACCCCTTGCGCGGCGGCCACGCCCTTCACGAAATGGGTTTTGCCCGCGCCCAGATCACCGACGAGGGCCACCACGTCGCCAGGGCCCAGCCCGGCGCCGAATTCGCGGCCGATACGGAGGGTGTCCTCCACGCTGTGACTGACCAACTCGCGCGCCAGCATGGCCTCAGGTCCCCGCCCGCGGCCGCAACGTGATGACCGGGAGGATCATTTCCTCGAGCGATATGCCGCCGTGCTGCATCGTGTCCCGGTACTTGTTGACGTAGTGGTTGTAGTTGGTCGGGTAGACGAAATAGTAGTCTTCCTTGGCGATGATGAAGTTGGTGTTCCGAACCTCAGCGGGCAGGCCGAATGTCTCGGGATCCTTGACGAAAACGGCGTGTCGCTCGTCGCACTTGAGATTGCGGCCGTATTTGTAGCGCAGGGCCGTGGAGGTTTCGCGGTCCCCGACCACCTTGGTCTCGTGCAGGCTCCGGATGGCCCCGTGATCCGTGGTGATTACGAGGGTACAGTCGGTCGAGGCCAGTTGTTGGAAGGCCTGGAACAGCCACGAATGCTCGAACCAGGTGCGCGTCAGGGCGCGGTAGGCCCGTTCGTCCGGCGCGATTTCCTTGAGTACCGCCGAATCCGAGCGCGAGTGGGCCAGGATGTCGACGAAGTTGACAACCACGGCGCTCAAATCACTCTGCAGCAGGTCGTGCACCGAGGCCTGGAAATCGCGGCCATCCTTCGTGCCGATCAGCTTGTCGTAGCGCACGCGGGCCTTAATATGACGCCGCTCGAGCTGTTCGTTGAGGAACTGCTCCTCATTGCGGTTGCGACTGTGCTCGTCGTCTTCCCCTTCCGCCCAGATGCGCGGATACCGCTTGGCCAGGTCCCGCGGGAGGAGCCCCGAGAAAATGGAATTCCTCGAATACGGGGTGGCCGTGGGCAGGAGGGAGAAGTGATAGTCCTTCTGCATGTGGAAGAGGGGCGCCAGGAGCCGCTCGAACTCGAGCCACTGGTCCCAGCGCATGCAGTCGATCACGAAGAAGATGACGGGCCGGTTCTTGCCCATTTCGGGCAGGACCCACTGCGGAATGACTTCGTGGGAGAGGGTCGGACGAACCGCATCCGGCGCCCGGTCTACTGCAGCAATCCAGGTGGGATAGGCCTTCTCGACGTACTTGCAGAAGGAACGGTTGGCTTCCTGGACCTGGTCCTCGAACACCTGCCGCACTCCTTCGTCGGCATCGAGCTCCACATCGTAGCGGATCAGGCGCTGGTAGAGGTCCACCCATTCGGCGTGATCGAGCGGATTCATGAGGGCCGCCGTGATTCCACCGAAGGATTGCAGGTAATTCTGCGAGGCCTTCTCAGCCTCGATGCGCCGGCCATCCAGGATGCGCTTGCACGTGAGCAGGACCTGGCTCGGGTTGACGGGCTTGGTCAGATAGTCGCTGATTTTCCCGCCGAGCGCCTCCTCCATGATGCACTCTTCCTCGCTCTTCGTGATCATGACCACCGGCATGTCGGCGCGGATGTCCTTGATGGCCTGCAGGGTCTCGAGCCCGCCCATGCCCGGCATCTGCTCGTCCAAGAGCACCAGGTCGCAGGCGCGGCGACGGACCTGTTCGAGCGCGTCGGCGCCGTTGGTCACGCTTGTTACCTGGTAGCCGCGGGACTCAAGGAAAAGGATGTGCGGTCGGAGCAGGTCGATTTCGTCGTCTGCCCACAGGATGCGCGATAGGGAAGCCATTCGGGTCCGGGATTGTCCTCAGGAAAAGGGTTCTGTAGCGAGGGTCGGAGCGTCGAATGGGAAGGTGGAAAAAGGGTTGTACGGCGCGGAGGACGCCTTTGTTCGGCCCGGTAGTACAGGAACGACAGGGGCCCTGGCGGGGTTCAACCCCCAGCGAAAACCACCGTTCATTCCAGAGAACCTCCCATGACTCCCCGTACCCTGAAGGCCGTCAACGACCAGATCCAGGCCGAATTCCAGTCCGCGTACATCTATCTAAGCATGTCCGCCCGGTTCGAGGACATGAAGATGAGCGGGGCGGCCAACTGGATGCGCATCCAGTGGCAGGAAGAGACGGCCCATGCCATGAAGCTCTTCGATCACCTGATCCGCCGCGGGCAGACGCCGGTGCTGCAGGCCCTCGACGCGCCGGCCGTGTCGTTCGACTCGGCCATCGATGCCTTCGAACAGGTGCTCAAGCATGAGCGCCACGTGACCCGGCTCATCCACGGCCTCTACGAAGTGGCCGTCGAGGAGAAGGACTACGCACTGCAGACGCTGCTCCACTGGTTCATCGACGAGCAGGTCGAAGAGGAAGAGAACGCAGAGGCCATCATCGACAGCCTGCGCCTTGCCGGTGCGAGCGGACAGGGCCTCTTCCTGGTGGATCGGGAGCTGGGACTTCGTGCCCCGGAAGCGGAAGGAGAGGCGTAGGCGTACGGGCGAACCCCGTTCGTGACCTGAAAAACCCACGAGTCAACGTCCCCACGTTATTCGTAACACAAATTTAACCATATGGTTGAATCATATGGTTAAATTGGTCCAGCATCCTCCCGCTTCACCTCGACCGGCATGACGGCTGCGGAAATTTCCACTGAATCGGCCATATTTGACGCAGCGTTGCGCGTCTTTTCCCGCAAGGGCAAGGACGGTGCGCGCATGCAGGAGATTGCCGACGAGGCAGGCATCAACAAGGCGATGCTGCACTACTATTTCCGGAACAAGGATTCGCTCTATGAAGCGGTTTTTGCCCATGTGATCGGGCGCTTCTTTTCCGAAATCGACCGGGCCATGTTGCCCGGCCGCCCTTTCGTCGAAAGCATGGAGGGCATGATCCACGTCTACATGGACATGCACGCAGCCCAGCCGGAAGTGGCCCGTCTCTGGGTCCAGGAGAACCTCAATGGAGCGCCGGTGGCGCGGTCCCTTATCGAGCGGCACCGCAATGCGGACCACCCATTTGGCCCCCATCGCCTTCTTGCCCGCATCCGGGAAGCCGCGGACGCCGGTGAGATCCGTGCAGTGGATCCGGTGCATCTCATGATGACCGTCCTTGGCATGACGGTCATGACCTTCATAGCTACGCCAACCTTGTCTGTTTTCGACCCCTCCCTGCGCATCGATTCGGCAGCCATGATCGATGCGCGCAAGCGACATATCGTTGAGGTATTGACCCATGGCATCACGATTTGACTGGCGAACCGTAGCCCCGGCCATCCTGCTAACGGGACTGAGCGCGTGCTCCATGACGCCCGCTGTTACCGGGCCGGCGGTGGTGGATGCGCTCCCCGAGTCCTTCGATGCACCCGATCCGGCAGGTTCCGTCCGCGACGACGTCGGACAACAGCCCTGGTGGTCTGCATGGGAGCATCCCGGATTGGAAGCGCTGGTCGATTCCGTCCTGGCAGCCAATCTGGACCTGGAAATGGCTGCAGCCAGGGTCATCGAGGTCCAGGAAGCGCACCGCATGAGCCGGGCGGGACAGCTGCCCGCCATACAGGCCACTGCCGGGGGTACGCGCCAGAACACACCGACCAATCTCGGTGCCACGGGTCGTTTCGCTTCGTCCATACCTGGATTTCCGGACCGCTTTGATGTGACCACGTACTCGGCATCCCTTGGCCTGGCGTGGGAACTGGATATCTGGGGACGGGCGCGGGCCACGGCCCGCGCGGGCCTGGGTCAGGTGCTGGCCTCCGAGGCGGACTACCGTTCGGTCCGGATGGGGGTCATCTCGGAAATCGTGGCCGCCTGGGCCGAATGGATCGAGTTGATCGAGCAGACCCGTATCGCCGACCTGCAGTTGGCCCTGTTGGAGGACCGATTGGCCCATACACAGGACCGATATCGCCGTGGACTGGTGTCCTCTTTCGAGTGGAACAGCGTCCAGCAGCAAACCGACGAAGCCCGTGCTGCCCGTCCGCTCCTGGAAGCCAGAAGGGTGGACATCCTTGGTCGGTTGGCTGTCCTGCTCGGGGGCACGGCCCGGCATGCGGAGGCCATCCTGCCGTCGGCTGGCGCGCCGCGGCCGGGCGCCGTTCGTCTGCCCGATGCGCTGCCCTCGGAATGGGTGCGCGAGCGACCCGATGTAATGGCGGCCGCGGCGCGCCGGGAAGTGGCTCGGCAAACCATCGGCATTCGGCGCGCCGAACAGTTCCCCTCGTTTTCCCTCACGGCCAGCGGCGGTACGCAAAGCGCCCAGCTTGCCGATCTGGTCAATACAACACAGCGTTTCTGGCTTTTCGGTGGCTCCCTGACTGCACCGGTGTTTGCTTCCGGAGCGCGAAGGGCTGCGGTTCGCCAGGCATGGGCAGCCTATGAAGGCGCGGAAGCAGCCTATGAAAAAGCGGTTCTCAGTGCCTTCCAGGATGTCTCTGTATCCCTGGCCACGGTGGAAGCTGAGCAACAGCGTCTGGCGGCAACCCATTCTTCCCACGTCGCCGCCCGATCGTCCGTCCTGACAGCGAGAGACCGCTATCTGCGCGGCGTGGGGTCCTACCTCATGTTTATCGATGCCGAACTGAACCTGCTGCGAACCGAACTGGCCCTCTCCCAGGCCCGCCAGAGCCATGCCATGGCCCGGCTGCGCCTGCAACGCGCGGTTGGAGGGCCTTGGGGCCAGCCCTCACCTCCGATGCCTGCCGCCCACTGAATCTGATTTCCCTTTCCAATTGCCGGCCCATCCGGCCCAGCGATTCCGCGTCATGACACGTACTTCCCGTTTCGGACCCTTCCTCATCGGCGTAGCCATCCTCGCTGTCGGGGTGGTCGGTCTCCTTCTGCTCGTTTCGCTTCGCCCCGATCCGCCCCGCGAGGAGCGTCTGCAATTGGCTCCCGTCGTGCAGACGGTGGCTGCCGAGCCCGTGGAGGGCAACATAACCATCTCGGGCAGCGGGAGCGTTCTGCCCCGACGTCAGGTAGGCCTCTCGGCCGAGGTGGCGGGTCGGATCATCGACCTGTCGCCGCGCTTCGTGGCTGGCGGTCGTTTCGAGGCGGGCGAGATGCTTGTCCAGATCGATACGACCGACTACGTGAATGCGGTGGCCATGGCGCGAGCCGAATGGACGGCACGTCGGGTGGAAGCCATCATGGCGCGTGAGGAGGCCGCTGTGGCGCGCCAGGAATGGGAGCGTCTGCAGCAACGCGAACCGGAAATGGAAACCCCGCAGGGAGGTGAGTTGGGCGTGATGGCCTTCCGCGAACCGCAAGTGGCCATGGCCGATGCAGCTGTGGCAGCAGCTCGCGCCCGACTGGATGATGCCTTGACCCGCCTGGAGCGGACCCGGATCCGGGCGCCGTTCGACGGTCAGATGTGGACCGCTCCCACCGATCTGGGCCAGGTTGTAGGGCCCGGCG
>JAQCDI010000134.1 GCA_027620595.1 Bacteroidota bacterium
GCCGGCGGCCAGGCCAGTGGTGTGTACTTCTACCGCCTGACCCAGGGCGTCCGGGTGCAGACCCGACCCATGGTATTGTTGAAGTAGTCGTTATGTGAAGGGGGTCGCCCCCCTTGCCGGGCCACATATCATTGATGGCATATCGGAGCGCTCCGGTATGCCATCTTTGATATATACGATGACAGGCCGCAAAGAAAACCCGGGGGCCGCCGCATATCGCACCGGTTCCCGGGGGTTCGCCACCTATCCCTCCGCCGCATATCAGCAGATCCGCTCAGCGCTGGAGGGTCACCAGGCGCGTATGTGTGCGCGAACCGGATTCGAGCCGGACCACGTAGGTCCCGCTGACAAGCCCTGCTGCATTCCACGTCACAGCATGTGCACCGGACGGCAGGACACGAGCGTCCATGAGGACGGCCCGCTCGCGGCCCAGGACATCATAGACGCGCAAGGAAACCGGTTCGGCTCCGTCCGTCGAGAAGGCAATCGAAGCCTGCGATGTAAAGGGGTTTGGCCATACCGATGCCAAGCCGAACTCGGAGGGCAGGGTCTCCTCTTCTGTGGCCACGCCCGAGGCGGCCGTGATCTCCACTTCGGTCTCCATGACGTAATAGCTGCCGTCCACATCGTCCAACAGGAGGACAGTGTACGTACCGGGGGGCGGCGCCGGGTTGGACGCCGTTCCGGTGAAGGAGAAGTGCTGCGGTATCTCCGTCAGCGGCACGGTGCGCCGGGCCAACAGATAGGTGTCCAACCCGGCGCCGGTCAGGTAGATGGCAAAGGAAGGATCGCCGGAGCAGGCACCACCCAACGTGTTGCGGGCCATGGGGACCGAGATCGTGATCTCCTGACCCTGTGCCGCTGTCGAAGGACCGGAGTCGCCGCCGTAGACGTCGGCAACACAGGTGTCCAGCATATCCGAAAAGGCCGCGCGGCCTTCTGCATTCTCAAGGAGTACGCGGAAGTTGTTCGACGAGCGATCCGGTGCCTGGTCGGGCGTACCGATCAGGAAACCGTTGACCACGCGATCGGGATCGGAGAAATACGGAATGGCTGTGCACGAGATATTGTTGTCGTCGCACTGGTTGGTGTACGCCATGATCGTGTGGAACGCGTTGGTCAGATCCACATAGCCGTAGTGCCAGAGCTGGTAGGGGTTCTGCTCGTCACCGCTTACGTACAGATCATGTCCCATGCCCAGGTTGTGCCCGACTTCATGGGCAAACGTGTCCATGCCACAGCCGTCCACGGCCGTGACGCCGAATCCGAGTTGAGCCCCGGAAAGGGATTTGTAGGCAATGCCGCAGGTAAGTTCTTTCGGGTCCTGCAGGAACAGGTGGACCAGATCCGCACCGTGTTGCCGGCGCAGGGTGTGGATCTCATCAAAGACTCCATCCCCGGGGTCATAGAGCGTCGAAAGATCGTCGCCCATGTCTGAGGAAGCCGACTCGTCCCAAGCAATGACTTCCGAATGCGCCACTGTAAAGGTGATGTCGGTGTTGCCGCCGTTGACGACCGCCATATTCAGGTAGTCCATGAAGCTGGCTTCGAGAGCGGCCATTCCACTGGCGCCATTGGCCGCCTGCACGCCGTCATCCCACAGCATCAGGACGTCGATCTGTGCCGGTCCGGAGCGCTTCCCGACCTGCGCCGACTGTCGCGCCTTGAGGTCGTTGGCCGCTTCGATATAGTCGTTCGGGTCGGGTCGGCGGATCTTCCGATCCACTTCAACCAGGTACGATCCTCCTTCGGGATGCGGGCGAACCTCGAAGAGCTGGCCGTCCACCTGGAACTGGCCCGCTGCAACGCCATCGAGCACGGAGACGTGGAAGGTGCGGAAGACCTGGCCGTCGATCTGACCGTCCAGCGTCAGGACGCCCCGCTCGTTCGTACGGGTCTGAACGTCTGCCACATGCAGCAAGCCGGATCCGGTCGGAATGTCGAATGCCGAACCTGACTTGGCGGCTGCCATGTCGAGGGTCAGACACCCGATCAGCGTTTCGCCGTCACGGCCCGTGCGTTCACAGGAAGCGTCTTTCCCGGCTGGCCCGAGGGACCACAGGGACTGGGCGTGGGCGGGTTGGATCAGGAAAAGGAAGGCCAGGATCAGGACGGCTCGCATGGCACCTCAGGGATGGATTGGAGCGCCCAATCTAGCAGCCGGCCACGGCAGATTCTAGCCCAGCGCCGGCTTGACTTTTTCGCCGAGCAATCGGGCAGCTGTGGAAAGCTGTTCGTGGCTCAGATGCGCCACGTTCATGTGGAACGTGGCGCGCGTCAGTCCACCGAGGGATTCGGCATGACGTTCCAGTTTTTCCGCCACGTGCTCCGGACTGCCCACCATGAGAGCGCCGTTCGGACCAGTCACCCAGTCATAGGCATCCCGCGTGGTGGGCCCCCAGCCGCGCTCCATGCCGATCTTGCTGAACGTCTCCTGGTAGCCCGGGAAGAACTCCCTATGGGCGCGTTCGGTGGTTTCGGCCACGTAGCCGATGAAGTGGACGCCGACTTTCAGTTGGGACGTGTCGTGGCCGGCCTGCTCGGCCGCGCGCCAGTACAGATCCACCAGGGGCCGGAAGCGGTGCGTCTCCCCTCCGATGATGGCAATCATCAACGGCAGGCCGAGCAGGCCGGCCCGCGCAAACGATTCGGGCGTGCCGCCCACGCCGATCCACACATCGAGCTTGTCCCGATACGGGCGCGGATAGACGCCCTGCCCGGTGAGCGCCGGACGGAATTGCCCTTCCCAATGGACCTTCTCGTTCTCCCGGATGGTCAGGAAGAGCTCGAGCTTCTCGGCGAAGAGCTCGTTGTAGTCCTTGAAATCGAGTCCGTAGAGGGGGAATGCCTCAGAGAACGATCCGCGGCCGACCACGATGCCGGCCCGGCCCCTCGAAATCAGGTCCAGCGTGGCCATCTGCTGGAAAACGCGCACCGGGTCGGCCGCGCTCAAAATCGTGACCGCGCTCATCAACTGGATGCGCTCCGTGCGCGCCGCCGCTGCGGCCAGCAGAAGGTGCGAAGCCGAATCCAGATACTCCGGGCGGTGGTGCTCCCCGATCCCGAACGAGTCCAGACCGATCGCGTCGGCCAGTTCAATGCGATCCAGCAGTTGCGCGATGGCGTCCGAGCGCATGTCGGGCGTGGGGGTCTTGCCGTCCTTGAGACGGACGGCGGCAAAGCTGTCGATTCCTAATTGCATGGTGGTGGGTCGCGGCTAGGGCGCGGGTGTTACGGTTCGCTCGTTCGTGCCGTAGTTTGGGGCATCCATCCGGAGATGCCGTGCACGACGAAGGCTATATCAAGTTCAATGCGCACTGGACCGAAGGCCCGCCCCCCAGCTGGCACAAGATCCGTGCGCTCAATGAATACCGACAGGTCATGTACGATCATGGCCTGATCGGCGCGCTGCCCGACGGCATCGGATTCGGCAATATCTCAGTACGGGACGAGCCCAACGCGCGCTTCCTGATCACGGGATCGGCCACCGGCAATCATCGCCAGCTCGGACCGGAGCATTTCACGACGGTCACCGACTACGATTTCGACGGCAACTCGCTCTCTTGCCGGGGTCCGGTCACCGCGTCTTCGGAATCTTTGACCCACGCGGCCTTCTACACCGCATCGAGGTCCATCGGCGCCGTGATCCATGTGCATCATGCCGGGCTGTGGCACAGCTGGATCGACCGATTGCCGACCACGTCCATCCACGTGACCTATGGCACACCGGAGATGGCCTACGAAGTGATCCGCCTCGTGCGGGAGGCCCTGGCCTCTCCCCGACCCGGCAAACCGCTCGTCGTCATGGGCGGCCACCAGGACGGCGTCCTGGCATACGGGCCGACCCTCGGGCAAGCCACCTCCACCCTGCTCAACTGCTGCGACCGCCTCTTCCGCCCTGCCCGCTGAAGGTCATCCTTCCATCATGGCGATGAGGGTCTCGACGGCGTGTTCGACGAACAACGGATCCTCGGCATTCAGATTCAAGGACTGGATTTCTACCTGGGGCGGGAGATGCTGCTGCAGTGACGACCAGTAGGCCGCATCGAGTTCGGGATTGAAGAGCTCGCCGCCCTCTTTGGAGTACGCGCTGACACCTTTGAGCGGCATCAGGAACGTGCAGTTGCCCTGGGTGTGCTGCAGGCGCTTGCCGATCTCCGCCGCCACGCGGTCCTGTTCTTCGGCATTGAGTCGCGGTACGAATACATAGGGCGAATGCCACACGATCTGGTGGTCCTCCCAGCCATCGGGCGCCTCGTTGGGATGCTGGACGAGGATCCCCAGATGCTCGCTGCCGCCCGGGCAGATGACCTGCGGCAGGCCCAGCTTGCCGGCCACGGTGAGTCGCTCGGGACCGGAAGCGCGAAGGACGCCGAAGACACCGTCCGCGATCTCCCCCATCGCATAGTCGAACACGCCCTGGATGATACCCTCCTTCATCATCTGCTCCATGGCCTCCCCGCCGGCGCCGATGGCGTGGAAGGTGATCACTTCATAACCGCGGGATTCGAACAGCTCGATGGCCAACATGGCGCCTTTGGTGAGGACGCCCAGGTTGGTCATGCCGATGACGCCTTTTGCGTTGGATCGGGTCACGCTGTGGTCCACCTGGGCCATGCCCCAGGCGGCAGCGGCGGCATTGGCCAGGATGTGACGGGAGAACACGTTCAGGCCGAGGATGTCGCTCACGGCAAACATCATCGTGATGTCCTTGATGCCCACGAACGGCGCCGTGTTGCCCGCGGCAGCGGTGGAGAGCATCACCTTGGGAAAACCGTACGGCAGCGCCTGCAGGATGGGCGCGCACGTGGACGTGCCCTGGGTGCCGCCGAGGGCCACGGCGCCGTGGATGCGTCCCTCCTGCTGCAGCGCCAGCATGATCTTCGTGGCGCCCGCCGTGACGATCGGGTTCGACTTGGCCCGGCTGGGGTGGTCGAGTTGCTCTTCGAGCGTGCTGCCACCCGCTGCGATCACATCGCGGCGCGTGAAGTGGGCTTCCATGCCCGGCGTACCGACGACGCCGATGTCGATCACGATGCCTTTTCCGCCGAGACGTTCGATTTCGGCTTTCATGAAGCCAGCTTCCGCGGCTTTCGTGTCCAGGGTGGCGAGAATGGCGATAGTCTTCATTCGGCAGTCGGGAGTGTGAAGGGGTGATCCCTTCTGTTCTGGCTGTATATCAATAGTGGCATATGGTCGGGTCGGCGTATATCACTTTTGATATACAGCTCCAACCCCGGGGGTGCGGTTCGCCCGTTCACAGTCCTCGACGGAAGCGCAAACCGGCGAATTCAGCGGCGGCTGCCGACACGGCGCGTTCGATGGGAATGCGCTCGGTGGATGAACCGGTCCAGAAACCGTGGCCGCTGGTGTGGTCGATCATGTACTGGGCGTCATCGGGGTTGGACATGGCCGCGCCATGGGCCACAAGGATGACGTCCGGATGCACCCGACGGACGGCTTCGTAGGCCTCTTCGGTCTGTTCGGCCGTCTGTTCGATGGTCAGGCCGCTGTCGTACCCCTTGAGTCCACCCTTCGTCGTGCCGGCGTGGTAACAGAAGATGTGCGGCTTGGCTTCCGAGCAAACACGGATGGAGTCCTCGAGCGTGAAGGCCAGCCCGATCGTGACCATACCCATCTCCTCACGGGCCAGCCGCAGCATGTCGATCTCGTGCTGCAGCGTGATACCGGCGCTTTTCAATACGCTGAAGATCTCTGAATCGTGATCCACATAGGAAATGGACGGGCCGATGTTGGAAACGGACATGACGCCCATGTCCTTGCATTCCTGCAGGACCATGCGCATGTCCTTGAGCGGGTCATTGGCATTGAGGCAGGCGCAGACGAACGCATCCCCGTTCATGGCGGGCATGATGTCTTCGCGTGTGTAGTCGAGCGTCTGCCGGTTGGAGTCCAGGATGGGCCACATCATGGCCATGGTGCCCATGCCGTTGGCCCTGAGACGCGCACCGGAGAAGGTGTTCACGCAGTCGGCACCTGCTTTTTCGAGCAATTGGGCCACGAGGCCGCTGCCGGCCGAGGCAATCATGATGGGAATGTGCTGCTCCACCTTGGCGTGCAGGCGGGACAGGATTTCTTCTCGGGTAAGGCGCTTGACGATCACGGGGCAAACGGGCTGGTGGCAGTGCGTCGAAGAGCGGAATATAGCCGATCCGTCAATGCGCGCAGCTCCGTATACTTGCCGGGTCGCACTCACTTCAATCAGCGCACCCCATGTTCCGCTTGAAATTCCGTGCCCTGTTCGTCCTGGTGGCCTTTTTCGGCCTTTCCGCGCCGATGGCCGGCGCCCAGGATTCCGATTCCACGATGACGCGCACGCTGGACCCGATCACGGTCACGGCCGAGCGCGCCGAGAGCCCCCTGGCCCGGAGCACGGGCGCCGTGGCCGTTCTCGAGGCGCGCGAAATGCGCCAACGGCCCGCCCGCAGCCTGACCGATCTCCTGGGCACGATGCCCGGGCTCGTTTTCCTTGACGTGAACGGGACCGGTTGGGACCCCCAGGCGGCCACGCGCGGATTCTATGGCGGCGGAGAGGCCGAATACGTGGTCGTGCTCAAAGATGGCGTGCCGGTAAACAACCTGGAGAACGGTCTTGTGAACTGGGAACAGTTGGTCCGGGAGCCGGGGACGCGGATCGAGGTCCTGCGCGGCGGCGCCTCCTCCCTCTACGGCGATGCGGCCATCGGCGCAGTGATCAACATCCGCGCCGACGGCTCCATGGCGCCATCGAGCCGGCTCGAGCTGGGCACAGGCAGCTACGGAGGTCGGGAAACCCGGGCGTTCGTTTCCGGCAACACGTGGTCGGCTGCCGCTGATTTCAGCAAGACGGACGGCTATCGGGATCATGGCAGCCGCACGACCGCCTCGATCTCGGGTCGCCGGACGCTGTCCTGGGGAGAAAGGGGTTCGATGACCCTTTCCGGTTCGCTCAATGCCCGTGAGGGAGACCTTCCGGGCCCCATCCGTTCAACCGACGCAGGAGACCGCACGCAGAGCCTGGATTTCTTCCGTTTCGACAATCTGGATGAGCAGACGCG
>JAQCDI010000135.1 GCA_027620595.1 Bacteroidota bacterium
ACTCCCAATTCCGGGTCCCCAACTGGTAGAAGGCCGCCTGATCCACTTCGAAACGGAAGCCCATGCGGTTCAACGGGTCGGACACCCGGAGGGTGAGCGATCCGCGGTCTCCCAGGATGCGCTGGCGGATGGACAGGTTGGCCACCGAGAAAGAGGAGATCCGTCCCTGGGCCACGTCGATCGGGGCACGGTAGAAATAGAAACCCTGCAGGTCGGTACCTTCGGCCACCTTGTAGCTGACGCTGGCGCGCGAGGACCAGGACACAGCGTCGTTGGCCAGGCTGGCATCCACATTCGTGGCTTCCGTCACGATGCGGTAGGCATTGAAGCTGGAGAAACCACTGAGCTTGGTGCCCACGCGCAGCGAGCCGATGATCTCTGCGCCGTAGGAGGAGCTCGTGTCGAAGTTGCGGAACGTGAGCGTCGAGATGCCGGTCTGCGGGTCGATCGTCTTGTAGCGCTCGATCTTGTCCACTGTGCGGCGGTAATAGGGAGCAATGCTCAACGAGCCCTTGCGGCCGAACTGCTGGTAGGCCATTTCCACCGCGTGGATGTATTCGGGCTGGAGGTTCGGGTTGCCGACGTTCAGGTTCAGCGGGTCGGTGAACGTCGTGAACGGATTCAGCTGGCTCGTACGCGGACGGCTGACGCGCTTCGAGTAACTCACCTTGACCTGTTTCTGCGCCGACAGGTTGTAGTTCAGGAAAGCGCTCGGAAAGAGACTTGCATAGTCGTTGTCGAAGGACTCCGATGTCGTGCGAAGCTGGAACGTCGTTCGGGCCTGCTCGACACGCAGACCGGCCTGTGCTTCGAACTTGCCGAGCTTGCGGCTCACGATACCGTATCCGGCCACGACATCCTCATCAAAGACGAACCGGTTGGTGAGCGAGGCGTCGGTCATCAGCAAACCGGCGGCCATGTCCAGCGTTTCGACGTCAAACCGGTTGTCCATCTGGCGCAGCGTTGCTTTGGCGCCTGCTTCCAGTTTCCAATCTCCAAGACTGTGGATCCAGTCCATCTGACCATTCCACTGGGCATCGTGGTTGTCGAGTTCATTGACCGTCTGTTCGAGGAGCAGGTCGGCAGAAGCGCCATCCAGCTCCATCAATCGCTCGGTCAGATCATCGAGATTTGCGCCGTTCGAGACATTGTAGCGGAGTTCTCCGGTCACTTCCCGCCGGGAAGCTTCCACGATGCGGCGTCCCGAAAGGGACAGATCCAGGGAACGGCCGTCGGAGGTCTGCAAGCTTCGGCGGATGGAGCGGTCCACCGAATGACGATTCACGTCCAGCTCATTGTAGAAGTTGCTCGAGGCGTCATCCCCCTGGCGGGTGCTGAAGAGCCCGGACAGGGACACTTCGGAAATTTCCCCGGTCTTGATGTCCAGAGACGAATTCAGCAGATGGGACGTCGAGGACCGTGTGCCTTCGTTGTCCTGTTCGAAATAGGTTCGCGGATCGAGATAGCGGTTCTCGCGGAAATTGAACCCTTGGCTGTCGCGGTCATCGAGGGAGAAGCCGTAGTTGCTGAAGAACGTGAGTCGACCCCTCTGCATGGTCAGCGAGCCGCCCAGGTTCATGTCTCCTGAGGAGGCGCCGCTGGCCGTGACACTTCCGCTCTTGCCGATTTCCGTGTCCTTGCGCAGGAGGATGTTGATGGCGCCCGCCTGACCATCCGGGTCGTACCGTGCGGAGGGGTTGGGAATGACTTCAACCCGGTCCACTGATGAGGCAGGAATCTGCTGCAGGAAGGCTGCAAGGAAGTCTCCACGCAGCGGCGAGGGCTTTCCGTTGATCAGAATGTTGATGTTCTGGTTGCCGCGCAAGGACACGTTCCCGTCCACGTCCACCTCGACCGATGGGATGTTCTGCAAAACGTCGGTAGCCGATCCGCCGGCGCTGGTGATCTGGTCCCGGGTGTTGTACACGGTGCGGTCAATCTCAAAGGCCACTTCCGCGCGCTCCGCCGTTACCTGGATGCCGTCCAGCACGGCCGCGTCCAAACGCAACCGGATGATTCCCAACTCGATGCGTGTCGTCGAGGGCGTGATGTCGAAGTTGTCCGATCGGAACGTCCGGAACCCGACGAAGCTGGCTTCGGCGAAGTAGGAGCCCGGAACCAGGCGGGGTATTTCAAAGCGGCCGGAGGCGTCCGTTACCGTGCCGGTGACGAGGCTGGAATCTGCGGCCGCCCGGATGGCAACGGTTGCGCTCACCAATGGCTGCCCGGCGTCTTCGTGCACGATACCGGCAACGGTGCGGACGTCGGAAGCCGGGGTCGGGTCAGCGGTCGGCCCCGTGGAGGCCTGCGCCCGGACATCAAGGGTAAAGGCGATCAGGAGGATCAACGAAGTCAAACAGAAACGGCGGACAGGGCGCATTGGGATTCCAGGTAGGGAGTGGTGCAATCGACGCTCCTACGATGGCCCGGACCCATGCACGGTTACATTTTGGCCGCGTGAATAATTGACCAAGCAATGTCGCGTAACTTGAAGTGAGCCAATGAATTACGCGACCAATACCGTTCGTTGAACGGATTGTGCTTGGCCCCTCTTGGTTCAAGCGGAAGGCGCGGGGGAGTCAAAGTGCTCCCGCACCAGTCGCGCGGCGTAGGGGCCGACTTCCCGCGCCAGATCGGCTTCCGAAGCTTCCCGCACCCGCTTGAGCGAGCCGAAGGCTTGCGGCTGGTGGCCGGTCCGATGCCCTCGATCTCCTCCAGCTCCGTGTGCAACGTGTTCTTCTTGCGCTGCTTGCGCTGGAAGGTCACGGCAAAGCGGTGCGCCTCATTCCTGGCGCGCTGCAGCAGCTGCAGGGAGGCGCTGTCCTTGGCGATGAAGACCGAGTCCGTGTCGCCCGGAAAAAAGACTTCCTCGAGCCGCTTGGCCAGACCTACCATGGGGAATTTGCCATAGGCCTCCACCTCGGAAAGGGCCAGGACCGCACTCGAGAGCTGTCCCTTGCCTCCGTCAATGACCACCAGGTCCGGCCAGGGACCGTTCTCCTCGACCACTTTGCCGTATCGACGCCCCACCACTTCCCGCATGGATTGGAAGTCGTCGCTTCGGCCGTCTCCGACCGTGCGGACCTTGAACGTGCGGTATTCACTTTTCTTCGGTTGGCCGTCCACGAACACCACGCAGGAAGCCACCACGTCGGTGCCACCCAGGTGGGAGATGTCGAAACACTCGATGCGTCGCGGCAGGCGAGGCAGGGACAGGTCTTTCTGCAATTTCTCGACGGCATGCGGCACCCGGCCTTCGTTCTGCTTCTGCTTCTGGATCAGGTGTTCGCTCAGCATCAGGTCCGCATTCTTTTCCACGATGCCTATCAGGCCCGCCTTGTCCCCGCGCTGCGGGACATGCAGCGTAACGGCGTGCCCTGCCTTTTCGCGCAGGAATTCCCGGATCAGATCCGGATCGGAGCACTCCACCGACATCAGCACCTCTTGCGGGAAGAACGTCGACTCCGTGTAGTAGCCTTCCAGGACCGCCTGCATGAGCTCGGTGTCCGGCGTTTCCTCGATCCGGCCCAGGTAGAGATGCCTGCGACCCACGATCTTGCCGTCGCGCATCTGGAAAATGGCCCCACAGGCCGTGTTGGCCTCCCGGTCGATGGAGAGCGCAAACAGGTCCCGGTCGGCCATGTCTCCGCTCACGACCTTCTGCCGCTCGGCATATTTCTCCAGGGCGGCAATCTGATCCCGGAGCTTGGCGGCCTCCTCGAAATCCATGGCCTCGGCCACGCGCTGCATTTCATCCTTCAGGAGCCGGATGAGCCCTTCCGTCTTGCCGCTCAGCAGCTGCTCGACCTGTTTGATGGTCGAACCGTAATCCGCAGCCGACTGGTACCCCACACACGGGGCGTCGCACTTCTTGATATGGTACTGCAGGCACACCTCGAACTTCCCGGCCGCGATGGGTTCGGGGGCGAGCCGCAGGGAGCAGGTCCGTAGCCGGAAGATCGAGCGGATGGTCTCGAGCATGAGGTTCATGCTGCGTACATCCGTATACGGTCCGAAGTACTTCGAGCCGTCCTTGCGCGGCCGTCGGGTGGGAAAGACCCGCGGGAAGTGCTCGTTCTTGATGCAGATGAACGGGTAGGTCTTGTCGTCCCGCAGCAGGATGTTGTAGCGAGGCTTGAGGCTCTTGATCAGGTTGTTCTCGAGCAGCAGCGCCTCGACCTCGGTGTCCGTCACGATCACTTCCACGTCGTGGACCTTGGCCACCATGATCTGCAACCGTCCGTCCAGATTCCGGCTCGACTGGAAATACGAGTTGACCCGGGAGCGCAGGTTCTTGGCCTTGCCCACATAGAGCACCTTTCCCGCGGCATCCTTGTGCTGGTACACACCGGGGCGCTTCGGAATGCGGGACAGCTTTTCTGCCAGTTCGGGACGCATGCGGACAGGGAGGTTCGGGTGGCGAACCGATGTACCGACCGCGGAACCGAAGGTTCAGGCCGCGGGTCCCTTGACGATATCCATCCTGACGCTGCGCCGATGACCTCCGACCCCCGCATTGCCCGCATCCTTGCCCTGCTTCATGAGCAGTATCCCGATGCTGATTGCGCCCTGAATCATCGCAACGCGCATGAACTGCTGTTTGCCACCATCATGTCGGCGCAGACGACGGATGTGAACGTCAACGAGGTCACGGAAACCCTGTTCAAGACCTATCCCACCGTACAGGCCTTTGCGGATGCCGACCTGGAGACGTTCATGGAGGAAATCCGCTCGACCGGATTCTTCCGCAACAAGGCGAAGAACGTGATTGGGGCGGCCAACATGATCGTCGACGAACACAATGGCGAGGTGCCGCAGACCATGGATGAGCTGGTCCAGCTGCCAGGCGTGGCGCGCAAGACGGCCAATGTGGTCCTGGGGACCTGGTTCGGAAAGGCGGAGGGGTTCGTCGTGGACACGCACGTCAAACGCTTGGCCTATCGCCTCGGACTGACCGAGGAAACCGATCCGGTCAAGGTGGAGCAGGATCTCATGGCCGTCATTCCTCAACAGGAATGGATCTTTGCCGGCCACGCCATCATCCTGCACGGCCGGGCCATCTGTGACGCCAAGAAGCCGCTTTGCGACGATTGTCCGCTGCGTCCGGACTGTCCCCGTTGCGGTGTGGCCTGAGGCGGACGTCCGAAAGACGGTTCGCCCGTACACTTCTCAGTAGGCGTCCGTATGGACCCCTTTCACGGCACGGCCCGACGGATCGGCCATGGAGGCAAACGATGCATCCCAGGCCAGGGCCTCCGGGGTGCTGCAGGCCACCGATTTGCCGCCCACGACACATCGCGCCGCGCTCTCCGAGGGGAAGAGCTCCTCGAAGATCGAGCGGTAGTAGTAGCCTTCCTTCGTGTCGGGCGTGTTGACCGGGAAGCGGAAAGCAGCGCGTTCCATGTCCAGATCGGTAACCCGTTCGGCCGCATGGGCTTTCAAGTGATCGATCCATCCATATCCAACGCCGTCGGAGAACTGCTCCTTCTGCCGCTTGATGATGGCTTCGGGCAGCAGGTCGGCAAACGCATCGCGCAGGATCTGCTTCTCGAGCATGCCGGGGCGGATCGTCTTGGCCTCGGGATCGAGGTGCATGGCCGCGTCCAGGAACGCCAGATCCAGGAACGGCACGCGGGCCTCGATGCCCCAGGCCGCCATGCTCTTGTTGGCGCGCAGGCAGTCGAAGAGGTGCAGGCGGCTGATCTTGCGGACCGTTTCCTCATGGAATTCCCGGGCATTGGGCGCCTTGTGGAAATACAGGTAGCCGCCGAAGATCTCGTCCGAGCCTTCCCCCGAGAGGACCATCTTGATGCCCATGGCCTTGATGCGGCGGGCCATGAGGAACATGGGGGTCGAGGCGCGGATCGTGGTCACATCGTAGGTCTCGATGTGATGGATCACGTCGCGCAGGGCGTCGATGCCCTCCCGCACCGTGAACGTGAATCCATGGTGGACGGTGCCGATGTGGTCGGCCACGGCGCGGGCGGCGGCCAGGTCGGGGCTGCCCTCGAGGCCGATGGCAAACGAGTGGAGGCGGGGCCACCAAGCCTTGGACTGGTCCCCGTCGTCCACACGGGATTCGGCAAACTGGGCGGCCAGTGCGGCAATTACAGACGAGTCGAGCCCTCCCGAGAGCAGCACGCCGTAGGGCACGTCGCCCATCAGCTGGCGATGCACCGCGTCGGAGAGCGCCTTGCGCACGAGTGTCGGGTCGGATGGACCGTTTTGGACGGCTTCAAACGTGTCCCAGTCCCATCCGGCCCATTTCTGCGGCTCGCGGCCCGTGTTGCTGTCGAGCACGTGACCGGGCAAGAACTCCTGGAACCGGTTGCAGACGCCTTCGAGGGCCTTCAATTCGGAGGCCACCATCAGGTGACCCTCGGCATCGTGCCCGTAGTAGAGGGGAATCACGCCTACCGGGTCCCGAACCACCAGGAAGCGCTCGGCCGACGAATCCCAGAGCACAAAGGCAAAAATGCCGTTGAGGCGCTTCAGTCCATCTATGCCTTCGGCTTCCAGGAGCGGAATGATGACCTCACAGTCCGAATCGGTCTGGAAGGCATATTCCGGGAAACGGGCCCGCAGTTCGCGGTGGTTGTAGATCTCGCCGTTGACGGCCAGGACGAAGCGCTTGTCGGGGCTGTACAGCGGCTGCGCGCCATGAAGCAGGTCCACGATGGCCAGGCGTTCGTGGGCCAAAATGGCGTGCTCATCGAGGTGGATACCTGACCAGTCCGGACCGCGATGGCGCAGGCGACGGCTCATCTCGAGGGCCTGGTCGCGGAGCGATTCGGCGCCTGCGGGGATGTCGAGGATGGCAAGGATCGAGCACATGGCGGTTGGGGCGATTGACAGGTGTCAGAAGTCCTGATACACATCATTGGCCGGCAGGACCCCAATGCCGGTCCGTGCAAAAGCGCTTCCAGACGAAATTTTTACGGGCGAACCGTCATCGCACCGTTCTGAGCGCCTCGTCGAAGTGCGTGGCAAAGCGGCGCACATCCTCGAACGTAGTGTAGAGGGGGGCGGGCGCAATCCGGATGCAATCCGGATT